>SVRJ01000055.1 GCA_015064885.1 Oscillospiraceae bacterium | reverse complement strand
AAAGGGGGAGGGCTTCGCCAAACTCCCCCTTTGGATTCCCCCTTAAATATTGGTTGGCGTCTTTTGGTGTAGTAGTGCAGTGCAGGGCGGTGGGGTATACTTGAACCGCTTGTTTTATGGCGGCTTATTTTTTCTTTTGCGGGCCGGCCTTCGGCGGAAGTGTTCGTCACCACGAGAGGGTTTATGACTATTCCGCCCTACGGGCGGTCTTGTACCGTGAGATTTTTTTATTACGCCTCGTGGCACTATAAACACTTCCGCCATTCGGACGGTCTTTTACCCGTAAATTTTTTTATTACGCCTCACGGCACAACAAACACTTCCGCCCGAAGGGTCGGCAAGTCTCCACCAATATCGGAGAGCTTTATCGTTTGGCATAAAGCTCATCTAAGTAGGTGACCCCCTTTTTGAGGGGGTTTCCAAAGGGGGATTTGGCAGCTTGACTGCATCCCCCTTTGGCAGGTTTCAAAAGGACGGAGTCCTTTTGTAGCGGGATTGGAAAGGGCGTTCTACAACGCCCTTCCCGAGGGCGTGGGGCGAGAAGCCCCACAAAAGAAAAGAGTTTTATTTTATAAAATCCTTTTGGAGCGTGGGGCTCTGCCCCACGAATAAAAAAAGAGCCTTTTAAAAGGCTCTTTTTTTAGTGCGAAGATCGGTCAATATTCTTTTTTGCCCAAACCGAATTTATGTTCTTTCCCTTGCTTATAAAATTGCTTTCGTATTCTGTTATCACGTTGTCCTCCGCCCACACGCTTGCGTGAAGATCCGCAGTCTGCATGATAACGTCAAAGCCTCCGCTCTCGGAAAGCTGCTCGAGTGTAAATTCGTAAAGCCCGTCGTTGTCCGTCTTTACCCTCAGCTCTCCCCCCTCGCGAAGTATCCTCAAATAAGAATTGAGATACCTCAGATGAGTGAGCCTCCTCTTGGCGTACCCCTTCTTCGGCCACGGGTCGCTGAAATTAAGATAAACGGTATCCACCGCACCGTCGGGTATCATCTCGAGCAGTGCGTCCGCGTTTCCTATATAGAACGCAAGCCTGCCCCCTTCTATCCTTCCGTCAGCCTCCGCCGCCTTCGCCTTCTCAAGAGCAAGGCAGGCTACGTCCGCGACACGCTCTACCGCAAGAAGGTTCATTTCCGTCCGCTTTTCCGTGATACCTACCGCAAAAGAGCCCTTTCCGCACCCTATCTCAAGGCAGAACGGCTTGTTTGTATCTTTAAAATATTGTAAAATTTCCGTGAAGTTTGTTTCCTTCGGAACCAAAATATCTGCACACGCCGAAATTCTTTCGCTTCCGTGGCGTTTTTTTCTCATTCTCATATTGATTTTTTCCTTGTAATGTGTTATAATATTATAAATAATACTATAGTGTGATAGCTTTGGGCTTTCCCCGAAAGCGTATGCAATATTATAACACATTTTTCTTTTGCGGTCAAGTACCGCAAGCAAATTTTTTTTGAGAAAGGAAAATACGTATTTTATGTCTGTACAAAGCGAATTTCTCAAGTCCTTGTTTGATGAGCTTATTGCCAGAGGCGTAAGCGAGGAGATCGCTCGCGAGAACGTGACCAAGTTCCAGAGCCAGCTCAAAAAGAAGGCTGAGGTAGACGGAAATGAGAAAATAGACTCGGCACTCACAAAGATACCCCCCGCATCTGTAGCCGAGAACATCTACAATATGCTCAAGGCCGAGAGTGACTCGGACGCTGGAGCGAGAAGCGAGGTAGTCGTCATCGACACGGAGAGCGACACGGTAATAAAGACTGTCAGAGAAGGCAAGGAGGCCGCAGCTCCCCTCGTCAAGGATACCGAGGTGAAGGCGGAGGATACTGAAAAAGAGACCGAAGAAAACGCGGATACCGAAGAAGAAGAAGCAGAGGCTGACACGGCTGATGACGGTGGTGACGGTGATGACGGTGATGACGCAGAAAATACCGACAGCGAAGAAGCTGCCGAGGAGACCGACGCTGTTGCAGAGGTGACCGAGGAGACCGAGTGCGACACCGAGGACACCGCGGATACCGAGGAAAAGACAGGATCGGATGCCGATACCGAAGTAACTGACGTAACAGACGAAACCGAAGAAACAGAAGAAGCTTCGGAAGAAGAAAGCACCGAGGAAAATACCGAGGACACGGCAGAGGAAAATTCCTCCGACACTGCTGACACCGAGGAGAACGCCGAGGATACCGACGCCTCCGACGATAGCGTAGACGTGGCTTCAGACGTAGCTGAAGACGTGGCTGAAGACGTGGCTTCAGACGTGGCTGAAGACGTGGCTGACGAGCTTGACGAAATCTTCGACGAGAAGAAGGAGCAGGACGCAGAGAATTCTGACGAAGCCTCCGAGGAAATCGAAGGAGAAGAAGAGGAGAACGACGACGACCTGAAGGTGTTCCAGCTTCCGGGCGAGGACGACGATTCTCTCAAGGAATACGAGCCGGGCAAAAAGAGAAGAGTACACAGTGCGGGCGTTCATTCTGTAGCGCAGACACCTCCGGGACAGAGAAAGACAGTTCGCAGAACGACAGAATCGATAGACCTCTTTGACGGAGAGGAAACGAAAAAGAGCAACTGGCTCTTCTACGTATTTGCCGTCATACTCGTTCCGATAGTAGCCGTAATAGGTGCGATACTCTTTGCCATAGTTCTTACCCTCTGGCTTGCCCTCGCGGTAGTAAGCACCTTACTCATAGTCGCAGTGTTCGGAATATCGGCTGTAGGCGCGCTGTTCTCACTGCTCGGAATAATCTACGGACTTATAGAGCTCATAGGCGGAAATATCCCCGGAGCTATGTTTGAGATAGGCCTCGCTCTCACGGTAGGATCGATAGTACTCTTTGTAGGTATCATCATCTACAACGTTGCGGTGCGCTTCGTTCCCTTCATAATCAAGAAGCTCGGCGTCCTGCTCGTTCTCATATTCAAATCGTTCGGCAAGGCGTTCAGAAAGTTCAAGAAGCTTTGCGCTTCGATATAAGCACAGGCGACGGCAAAAGGCGTTTGACAAAACAAATTTTTTGAAGAAAGGAAGCCTTTCTCTGAAGATAACAGAGCAAGGGCAGGATCATATATATGCGTCCGACATCGGTCATATTTCTTATAATATCCGTCCTCGTGGCGTGCCTTGGCGTTATGCTTTGCCTTGGTGCGGTCTCGATGGCTGAGGAAAGAGGAGAAGAGCTGTTCGCTACCGTAAAGCAGGAGGACGGCAGCTACCTCATTACAAAATATTTCGGACTTGCCGAGGGCGAGGAGCCTGACCCCTCCAGCAGCAAGAACGATACCAAAAAGATGGAGCTCATTTTCGAGAACGTAGACGTCACGATAAAGGGCGGCTCCGAGGTGAATAAGATAGAATTCTATAACTTCACCGACGGAATGTTCTCGTATAAGGCAAGCGTAGGCGGTGCCCTCACGGTAGAGGACCTCAACGGAGTTATGAAGATGATATCCTTCGGTACGTCGGGAATCAACTTCAAGGGCTTCCGCAACCTCCTTTTCTACCACGAGTACAACAAGCTCGACAGAAAGGTCATAGTCTACGTCACAGACGAATCAAACGTAAATAACATCAAATGCTCTGTAAAGAACGGAAACATAACTGTAGAGGATATGGGACGCCCCTGCGACTTCACCCTCACGGCAGAGGAAGGGGATATGAAGATATCCGGTATCTATAAGACCTCCTCTCTTTCGGTAGAGGCAAAGAGAGGCTCTGTAACGATAACAGATTCCTCACTCTATGAGCTTTCGGTCAAATCTGACAGCGCATCGGTAGACGTAAGAAAGACGGATATCGTAAAGACTACCGAAATAGCCGTAAAGAATGCCGACGTAAGATACGATCACGAGGGCCTCACCTTTGACGGCTACGACGTTGATATAAAGGCACTCGACGGAAAGCTCACCTATAACGAGAACGTACTCCTTGTTCCCGAGATAGTATTCGACGGTGCTCCCGACGAGGACCCGAACAAGCAGCCCGAGGACGGGGACGAGGATAAAAAGGACGAGGATAAAAAGGAGGACGAGACCACCTCTTACCTCGATGACGTATACGTTCCGAACTCCGTAAAGATAGTCTGCGAAAAGGGCAACGTTACGGTAAATAACGTAGAGCCAAAGCAGAATAACGTAAATACAGACGTCAACGGCGGTGAAAACGGCGGTGAAAACGGTGGGGAAAACGGCGGAGAAGAAAACTGATCCGAACTCTTCACCTACACCCCTTATAAAAATACAGACCGAAAGCGGTCATTATACCGACCCCGCGGTCTATCTGCAGATCTCACAGATCTGTAAAGGAGATTCATATTTATGGCACAGTCTATTTCCGATTCATACGAATATACGGTAAAAAAGAAGGTTGAGGGCTCCTTCCTTCTGAAAAAGATACTTTTTATATCGCTTTACGTTCTCTACGTACTGCTCATACTCACTATAGCCCTCCTAACAAAGCTTGCGGCTCCCGCAATAGCCTTTATTCCGCTCACTCTCTGGATGCTGATATATTTCACATATCCGTACTGTGACGTAGAGTACGAATACTCCATGATAGACGGATATATAACCTTTTCCACGATATACGGACAGAGAAAACGCAAGGAGAACTTTTCGATAAGGATATCCTCCTTCGAAAGAGTAGCACCCTATGACGGGGATCACTCGGGAGAGATAGACAGATATTCTCCGGATAAGACTTATTCGGCATTCTCGAGCGACTCCGCTCCCGCAGATCCCTACTTCGCCCTCTTTAAGGACAAGGACGGAAAAAAGTGCGTGTTCTGCTTTGAGGCGACGAACAGAGCTCTGCGTATAATCAAATACTATAACAACGAAAATACGGTAATGACCGTAGTAAGGATCTGACAGAGCACACGATAGCAGACTTACGAAAGGAATTTCTATGATAGGAATAATCACCGCAATGAAGATAGAGAGCGAGACCGTGCTCTCGTCTATGACAAGCGTAAGAAAAGAAAAGGTGTGCGCGTTCGACTTTTACGTCGGTAAGCTGTTGGGAAGAGATACCGTCCTCTGCGTAAGCGGTGTGGGCAAGGTGAACGCCGCCGCATGCACTCAGACTCTTATTATCAAGTATTCACCAAAGATAATTATAAACATAGGCGTCGCAGGCTCGGCTTCAAGACTGCTCGGAGTCGGTGACTTTGCGGTAGGTGAGGCGTACTTCCAGTTTGACGTGGATACCTCGCCTGTCGGTGACCCGAAGTATATGATATCGGGAATAAATAAAATATATATCGATTCAAAAAAAGAAACGGTAGAAAAAGCGACAGAGATCGCAAAGAGCCTTTTCCCCGCGCATAGCGTCGTGTCTGGAAAAATAGGCTCGTCGGATAAATTCATCGGAGGAGAAAACGCCTGCCTTAAGGACGTCGCTACAGAAGCAGGCGCGGTGTGCGTCGATATGGAAAGCGGAGCTATCGCTCAGGTGGCGTGCATAAACCAAGTCGAATTTCTCGCGGTGAGAACGATATCCGACTCGGCTGACGGAGATGCCCCCGCTTCCTTCTCGGACTTTTGCGAAGAAAGCGCAAGACGCGCCGAGGAGTGGCTCAGAGAATTTATATTACACGTTTGATATAAAAGCGACAAAGCCGAAGCACCAAAATACCCGAACAGCATCGTAACGTGCGGTAGCCCCACGTTTAAAGATAGGAGGAGTAATATGCCAAGAAGACTTAAAGAGCTTGCCGAATTTAAGACTGTGAGAGATCTCATAATCAACGACTACGTCGAATATAACGAAAAGACCGCATTCATCCGCAGCACTTCCTTCGGTGTGAACGGTGCCGGCGGTGAGCCCGAATATGAGAGGATCACCTACGACCGCTTCTATAAGGACGTAAAGGCTCTCGGCACCTTCATAACGAGAGACGTATTTCTCTCTGCCGTAAGCACGAAAGGCAGTGAAGACGCAGCTGAGGACTCCCCGATCAAAAGAAAAGCGAATATCGCCGTTATGGGTGATAACTCTTATTTCTGCGCGCTCGCTTCTCTCACAATAATGTGCGGAATAGGTACAGCCCTCCCGCTCGGAAGAAGCACCTCGGATGAAAAAATAAAGGAGATCTTTTCAGACCTCGGTATAAAGCACGCATTCGTACACCCCGCGTATGCCCACAGAATACCCGACGGAGTGAAGATATATTCTCTCGACCCTGTCGCTATGCAGGAATATATAGAGCTCGGAAAAAAGGACCAGGACGCTACAGACCTGTTCCTTACCTCTCCTATTTCGGATACCGAGGATATATGCCTCGCCCTCTCCACCAACGGTGAAAAGGGACGCAGGAAATTTGCAAAGCTGACGAATAAAAACCTCTCGCTCGCCATTACATCTCTCCAGAAGAATATAAAGATAACTCATGCTGACAGCTTCGTTTCCATTCTCCCTCTCGCGCTCTATTCCGAATTCGTTACCGGATTGCTCTTTCCCCTCTCGAGAGGTGCGAGCATAACCTACGGTGACCATTCGCTAAGCAACGACCCCTCGGAGATACTCAAGGTACATAAGCCCACCATGCTCGTCTCCGCCCCCTGCTTTGTGGAAAGCGTCTATTCGGCTATCTGGTCAAACCTCCAGAAGAACGGAAAGACAGAGGAGGCTATGAACTTTATCCGTATGGTGGAAAATGCAGGTCAGGTGAGAAGAGGCATAAAGCAGAGCGTGTTCAGTGACGTCACGGGTATGCTCGGCGGAAACCTCAAAGCGATAATTTCGGTAAGCGACAGCCTCTCCGTCCGCGCAAGATCGGGTATGAAGGCTTTCGGTATACCGGTAATCGACGTGTACGGAATGGCAGAATGCCCCGTCATCTCTGTAAAGCTCTCCGCATCCGACTCGGATAAGTCTCTCGGTGACCCGGTACCGAACGTCAGCATCTCGATAAACTCGGCAGAGCACGACGGAATAGGCCTCATCCGTATAAGAGGCGAGGCGGTAGCATGCGGATACTGTAACGAAAGACATAACAAAAAGTACGTCAACAGAGACGGCTGGCTCAGTACGGGAGATATAGGCACGCTCACAAGCGACGGAAGAGTACACCTCGTCGGTAAAAAGACGACGGCATTCGAATCGTCGAGACCCGGAAGAATGGTATACCCCGAACAGCTTGAAGCGGCACTCTGCGCAGAGTACAATATAGCTGAGGCAATAGTCTATTGCGAAAAGGTCGAAAACGAGGCAGGCGAGATAGAGACCACCGTCTGCGCTAAGGTGCGCCCCGAGATCTCGTTTACAGACCTGCACGGAACCGTCGCCTCAAAGAAGATGGTAAGAGATACTGTCGAGAAGATAAATCTTATACTCCTCCCGTATAAGAAGATAGGTAAATATTCGGTCACCTTTGAAAAGCTTAAGAGAACACCCGCCTTCAGACTTGAAAGATGGTCGCTGTGATCTGCTTTAGCGGCAGCCGAGCTTGTTTAAAAAAATAAAAGTGAAAGGCTAAATCAGGCTAAATAAAATTGAGTACAGAATACGAAAAGCTTGTGATCCATTCGGGTAAGGCGATCCCGAGAGCAGGCGGAAATAAGCCCCCGAGATCCTGCCTCAGCAGATCCGAGATGAGAACGATACACCTTATGCCGACGGCAGATCCTATCTGCTTTACGCAGAATGAGGACGGAAGCGTCAGCTTCTATTTCTCACCCGATAACGTTACGGTCACACCCGCAGAAATATGGTATTCGGAAGGAAAGGACGACAGCGAGGCTCTCTATGAGCTTCCCGACGGTTCATTCATTCCGCTGATAGATAAATACAACGCGGAAACACTCGGAATGTTCACCGCAGAGCACCTGCATGAGAACCACCTCACCATCGTTGAAGCACCGTGCGCGTTCTTTGTAGAAAACGAAGAAAAATTCGGAGACGACCTATGCGACGAGTACGGAAAGTACGACGACGACAGCGCGGACGACGATACCGAGTACAGCGGTACCGAGGAGGGAAGAGAAAATTCTCATATATTTCCCGACAGAGACGGAAACCGTGTCTTTCTCTACGATATACGCACGTGTAAGAGAAATCCCCTCATGTGCGTCAGATGTGGAAACGGAGAAAGATTCAAAAACAAGCTCTGCAGACGCTGCTATGAAAAGGATATGCTCATACGCAGAAGATCGGGCGACGTCTACCGTGCCTCGGTGAAGGGAATAAACAGAGGAAAGGCGATATTCTTTGACCTCGAGCTTACCGGAGTCTACCCGTACGATGAAATAATCTCAGTAAGTATCACAGACGGATACGGAAACGAGATAATGGATACCCTCGTACGCCCCGAAAAGAGAAAGCAGTGGAACGCTACCGTCAAAATTCACGGTATAACGCCCGCCATGGTGGAAAACGCACCCTACCTCCGTGAGCTCACTCCGAAAATAAAGGCTATTCTCCTCAATTCCGAAATAATAGTTGCGTACGGTATATCAACAGACTATGCTCATATAAAAAAGATATTCACAGAGGACGAGCAGAAAATACTCGAAAAGAAGCTCCGCTGCTGCGCCAAGGAGTACGTGAGATACATATCCGAGTATGAGCCTGATATAAACAAGTCGGCTCTCGTCTCGGCTATGGAGTACTTCAAAATAGAGTGGACGGGAAGCGCGCACACCTCTATGGCTGATACGCACGCATGCAGATTCGTCTGGGATAAAATATTCCCCGCGTGCTATACAGAGACAGAGGGTGAAGGCTTCGGAAAAGAGACCGAGATAATATCCATACTCGCAAATATGCCGAAAACAGAGTCGCTTACCTTTGACGAGGCTATCGCGCTTGCAAAGAAAAAGGAGCCCTCGGTATCTACCCCCTCTCAGAAGAATAAGAAAAAAAGCAAGCCAAAGGCAAAGCGTCCGCAGACTGCACAGAATACGAATAAGAATACCGAAAAGACGTCGAATGAATCAAACTCGGTAAAGCAAGAGATAAAGCAAAAGGAAAAAGCACAGACCTCGCCGAAGCCCGAAGGATCAAAAGCACAGGAAAGCGGCAAGGATAACGCCAAGACAGAGCAAAAGAAGAAGACCAAGTTCTTTGCTTCATTCTTCAGATCTAAAAAGAATAATAACGGCAAGTAAAGCAAGGAGTGACAGGGTCACCCCTATTGCCGAAAATAAAAACGAGCCGCAAAAGGCTCGTTTTTTAAACGTGGGGTTCCACCCCGTACCCCTAAAGGGGGCTTTTCAACGCGGGGGTACCCGCAAAAAAGAAAACCATTTACCGAAAGGATATATATATTATGAAGATAATTCTTGCATCAAATTCCCCGAGAAGAAAAGAGATCCTCTCCTCGGTCTGCCAAAACCTTGAGATAATTCCCTCAAAAGCAGAAGAGATCTCCGACCCCTCCCTCCTCCCCTGCGAGCTTGCCGAGCAGAACGCAATAGTAAAGGGCGAGGAGGTCTACGAAAGAATAAAGGAAAGAGAAAGCGACGACACCTACGTCATTTCGGCAGACACGGTAGTAGAATGCTACGGAGAAATATTCGAAAAGCCGAAGGACAGAGCGGACGCGGAATATATGATATCCTCTCTTTCGGGAACTGCACATTCTGTTCACACGGGATACTGTATCATTCGCTTAAGCGACGGAATGAAGGTCTCGGGCTTCGACTCCACCTACGTTACGTTTACAGAACTTGATGCTGACGACGTAGCGTATATTATAGACAACGATAACCCCTACGATAAGGCGGGGGCTTACGCTATCCAAGGAGCGGCGGCACCGTTTATTTGCGGTATAACGGGATGTTACAACAACGTTGTGGGATTTCCGCTTCAAGCGGTTCGGGCGGCTATGCTTGAGAATTTCGGGGTCAAGATTGAAAACTAACGCAGCTTCGGTTGCGGGGACACCCCGCGCCCCCTTAAAGGGATTTTATGAAATAAAACTCCTTTCTTTTTTGCGGGTGCCGACCCGCACCCAAAAGGATTTTATGAAATAAAACTCCTTTCTCTTTAACGCGCGCCGGCGCGTACTCGGCCAAGGGTGCGACTGCGCACCCTTTGGAATCCCGCAGTAAAAGTGGCTACCGCCCCTTTTAAAACCCCGTCTCAGGGGGAGGGATTCGCTACCGCTCACAACCTCCCCCTAAGAACCCCCTCCAAAAAGGGGGTCACCCACTTAGGTGAACTTTTGTCAAACGATAAAGCTCTCCGATATTGGTGGAGACTTGCCGACCCTTCGGGCGGAAGTGTTTGTTATGCCGTGAGGCATAATAAAAAAATTTACGGGTAAAAGACCGCCCGAAGGGCGGAAGTGTTTATTATGCCACGAGGCGTAAAAAAAAGATTTTTGCGGTTTCGACCGCCCGTAGGGCGGAATAGTCATAAGCCCTCACGTGGTGAGAATCACTTCCGCCGAAGGTCGGCCCGCAAAAGAAAAAATAAGCCGCCATAAAACAAGCGGTTTAATACAACCCCACCGCCCTGCACATCACTACTACCCCAAAAGACGCCAACCAATATTTTAGGGGGAATCCAAAGGGGGAGTTTGGCGAAGCCCTCCCCCTTTGGCAGGGCTTCAAAAAGGGGCAGAGCCCCTTTTTGACGGGTGTGCAGAGGGGGTTTCACAACCCCCTCGCCCGGGTGCAGGGCGGGGAGCCCTGCAGAGAAATGGAGTTTTATTTTATAAAATCTCCGTCGGTGTGTGGGGCTGCTCGCCCCACAAAGAAAAGGAGCTTTATTTCATAAAGCCCCTTTAGGGGGGTGCGGGGTGCCCCCGCGTTTAAAATCCCCTTTAAGGGGTTTTTGAAAAAAAAGACCTTTTTCAAGGTCTTTTTTTTACGCATCATATTCTATATATTGCTCCAGCCCATTCTCTATGATCTTCCCCATTCCGTTTATAACACAGTCGAGAGGATCCTTTGCAAGATTTATTTTAAGCCCGAGCTGGGTAGAAAGAAGCTGAGTCATTCCCCCTATCATGCTTCCGCCTCCGGTGAGAGTTATTCCGCTGTCGAATATGTCTCCGCATATCTCGGGAGGTGCCATCTGGAGGGTAGCCTTTATCAGCTTTATTATAGCTATGCTCTGCTCGCGGAGAGCCTCGCTTATCATGACCGAATCTATAGCCACCTTTGAGGGCATTCTCTTCTTTATGTTGAGGCCTGTGAGATTTCCGTTCTTTCTCTCTGCGACGGGAGTCACCGCACCCATATCTATCTTTATTTTTTCTGCCGTGGTTATTCCTATATCTATATCGAATTTACTGTGCATATACTCTACTATAGCGAGGTCGAAATTTGACGACGCTATCGGAATAGAATTTGACACCACCACTCCGTCAAGGCTGAGGATCACCGCCTCTGTCGTTCCGTTACCTATATCGACGAGCATGCTTCCTCTCGGCTTGTCTATAGGGAGTCCCGCGCCGATAGCCGCCGCTATAGGCTCTCTTACAACGTAAACGCCTCCGCTTTTTGCACCGGCTCTGTATACGGCATCCATGACGGCACCTCTTTCGACCGCGGTCGCGCAGTCGGGAATACCGACGAGAACGGAGGGCCTTGAAAACGGATTCTGCAGATTTGCCTGCTTTAACAGAGTGTATATGAGCTTGACCGTCTCGTCAACCTCGGCTATAACACCGTTTCTCATCGGGCAGAGAGTTTCGTTGCCGTAGCTACTGCTCTTTCCGAGAAGCTTCTTTGCCTCGGCACCTATTTTTTCTACCTTTCCGCTTTCTTTATCTATTGAAATAACGCAAGGTTCTCTGAGTATTATTCCGTCCTCCCTTGTCCATATGCGGACGTTGGAGGTACCAAGATCGAGTCCTATCGTTTTTTTGTTCATCTTGAATATTTTATTCCTTATTTTATTTACGGGGAAGCGGGGAACTATACCCCGCTATCCCATCCGAGGTTATTCTTCGGTTTCTTCGATTACTTCGGTTTCTTCGGTATCCTCTTCCTGCTCCTCGGTCGGACAGAGAGTGAAGTTGACGAGCGTTCTTCCCTCGTCGAGTCTCATAGCTATAACGCCGGACGCCGCTCTCGAGTAGGTGGGGATATCTCTTACGTGTGTTCTGATAATAGTACCCGTATCCGTTATCATCATCAGGTCGTCTTCCTCGGCAACCGTAGCTATAGAGCACAGCTTACCCGTTCTTTCGGTGATGTTGTGGCACATGATACCGCTTCCGCCTCTGTTCTTCTTCAGCTTGAAGTCTTCAAAGGAGGTCCTCTTTCCGTATCCGTTTTCGGTTATCGTAATAAGAGACTTGCTCTCGTCAACGACGGCAACGCCCACGACGTAGTCGTCATCTCTTATAGTCATACCGCGGACACCTCTTGCGCTTCTTCCCATAGCTCTTACCGTCTGCTCCGAGAATCTTACCGTGTTACCGTTTCTCGTAGAAATGATAATGTCGTTGTTTCCTTCCGTATGGCCTACGAATACGAGCTCGTCTCCCTCGTCGAGGATGAGGGCTATCTTACCGCCCTTTCTCTTCTGTTCAAATTCCGAGATAACTGTTTTCTTTATGATACCGTTTTTCGTCACCATGGTGAGGAAGCTTCCGTCCTCATAGGAATCTACCGGAATTATAGCGTTTACTCTTTCTCCCTCGTCGATGTCTATGATATTTACGACGTTGTTACCCTTTGCGGTTCTCGACGCCTCGGGGATCATATACGCCTTCTTTGTATATACCTTACCCTTATCTGTAAAGAAGAGAAGCTCGGCATGGCTCGGAACGACCATTACGTTTTCAATAAAGTCCTCCTCCTTAGTAGACATAGCTACAACACCCTTACCGCCTCTTCTCTGTGCGGAATAGGTATCTGAGGGTATCCTCTTTATATAGCCCGCGTGTGTCATTGTAATTACGCAGTTATGCTTTTCGATAAGGTCCTCAAGCTCGATGTCGTCGACCGCAGCCTCTATAGCCGTGCGTCTCTCGTCATTGAACTTTTCCTTTATCTCGAGCATTTCTTCCTTGATTATCTGCTTTATCTTGCTCTCGTCTGCGAGTATCTCGCGCAGCTCCTTAATAAGTGCATGGAGTCTTGCGAGCTCCTCCTCTATTTTAAGTATTTCAAGACCTGTGAGCTTACCGAGAGTCATATCCACTATAGCCTGAGCCTGAATATCGGTAAAGCCGAACAGCTCGATAAGTCTGCTCTTTGCCTCGGGGATAGAGGGGCTCTTCTTAATTACCTGAATTATCTCGTCGATATGGTCGAGAGCTATCTTGTAGCCTTCGAATATATGAGCGCGTGCAAGAGCCTTTTCGAGATTGAATCTCGTTCTTCTTATAATAACGCTCTCCTGGTGTCCTATATACTTGTCGAGGAGCTCGGGGAGAGAAAGTATCTTAGGCTCTCCGTCAACTATAGCGAGCATATTTACGGCGCAGGTGTCCTGGAGCTGAGTGTACTTATAAAGCTGGTTAAGAAGAATAGTTCCGTTGACGTCTCTTCTGTGCTCTATAACTATTCTCATTCCGTCGCGTCCGCTCTCGTCGCGGAGCTCTGTAATACCCTCTATTCTCTTTTCCTTAACAAGGTCGGCAATGCTCTCGCAGAGCATGCTCTTATTGACCATATAGGGAATTTCGGTAATAATTATTCTGTGCTTGTCCTCTTCGACCTCCGCCTTTGCTCTTACGGTGATCCTTCCGCGTCCGGTAGCGTAAGCGTTGTATATTCCGGCAGTTCCGTGGATAGTAGCCGCAGTCGGGAAGTCGGGGCCCTTCACGTATTCCATGAGCTCTCTTACAGAGCAGCCGGGGTTTTCCATTCTGTATACGGTGGCGTCTATGACCTCACCGAGATTGTGGGGAGGAATATTTGTAGCCATACCTACGGCAATACCGACAGAACCGTTTACGAGTATGTTCGGAAAGCGGGAGGGAAGAACTGTAGGCTCTCTTCTGCTGTTGTCGAAGTTGGGGGTAAATTCAACTACCTCCTTATCAAGGTCGGTCATGAGATAGTCGGCAATACGCGACATTCTCGCCTCTGTATAACGGTAAGCCGCAGGGGGGTCACCGTCGACAGAACCGAAGTTACCGTGTCCTTCAACGAGAGTATATCTGTAGTTAAAGGGCTGTGCCATTCTTACCATAGTACCGTATACGGCGGCGTCACCGTGAGGGTGGTACCTACCGAGAACGTTACCGACGGTAGTAGCACTCTTTCTGAACGCCTTGTCGTGCGTGATATGGTCCTCGTACATAGCGTACATGATACGCCTCTGTCCGGGCTTCATACCGTCGCGCACGTCGGGAAGCGCTCTCGAAATGATTACCGACATTGAATATTCAATAAAGGACTTTTTTATTTCCTTTTCCATTCCGATATCGATGATCTTCTGGTCCTCGAATCTGATGTCTGCTTTTTTATCCATTTGGATTACTCACTTTCTCTTTTAATCGTGGGGCTCTGCCCCACACCCCGATATTATTGTCTTGTGTTTTTTATCGTAGGGGCTACGCCCCACATCACGCTCAGAAACTTTTTTTATAAAAAAGTTTTAGAGACCTTCAAAAAATTTTATACTTTTTTACTGTTTGAGTCCGTAGAGGTCTGCGCCTTTGACGACTCGCTTTCACCTACCGCATCGAGCATTGCCCTATCGAGAGCCTCGTTTATATTTGCGCCCTCACTCCTCCTAAAATACAGGAAGGATGAAAGGAGCCTGTCCCCTGCGCCTGCGGGATATGCCAGCTTTTTCGGAACAGCCTTTTTTATAAAATGCGCGTCAGAGGAGGCGTATACGAGGCCTGCTTCTCCGAGCGTGAGGAGCACCTCGCTTCCGTACTTTTCAACGTATTTCAACGCATATTTGAGGTACTCGTTGAAAAAGTCGGGTGACTTATCAACGGGAGGTTTAAAACTTTTCAGTATATCGACATTTTGCGACATTTCTATAAACTCGTCGCGGTTAGGCTTTATTAAAGAGGCAAAATTCTCTCTCTGAGCCGAAATGAGACTTCCGCGCCCGTCGAGGACGACGTACTCACCGAGGGATAAAAGGTGAGAAATACAACGAAGGTATTCTTCATTTTCAACGCCGGTTGGTAAAGAGCCTGTAAATATAAACGTTCTGTCATTTTTATCTCCCACGCCTGCGGAAGCGGTCAAGGAATCGAAAAATCTCTGCTTTTCATCCGGTGAAAGGGCGTCCATTTTTCCGTTTTTCTCTATCATACCGTTTATCTCGCCGCACGGATATATCA
>SVRJ01000054.1 GCA_015064885.1 Oscillospiraceae bacterium | reverse complement strand
CCAACCACTGAGAGACAATGAATTTGAATCACTACCGACGCTCATTGTCAACAGCTTGGTGCTTGAATCGATCGTAGTCTGATACGGTCTTATAAGATACACCGCCCCCGAAGTAATATCGTAGTCATCGCTTATAATAATCACAGCGGTATTAGATATGATTGTAGGATTGAACTTATATCTGCAATAAATTCTGTACACACCGTACGTTTCGTTGACGTAGAAGCCATCGTCTATATTATAGCCAATGTTTTCCGAGTCAAGAGATACCCATTCGAAATATTCGTCACTTGACGTATAAGCCGTAATGTCGGAGTTCTTCGTTATTTCCGGTACACCAATACTCTGGCCGGGTTCGATCATTATATTGCTTATGCTCATAGAAGTCAACAGTATTTCATCACAAGGATTGCTTAAAAGCCAGGCAAAGGGCGGATTTATAGATTCCGGAAGCATTTCAAGTGTATTTGAAAGATAATTATCACCGATCAAAAATGAAAACGTATTGGATCCTTCTGCTCTTAAACTCCATATTGAGCCGTCGGGATCTTCAGCACCTAAAAAAGTCATCTCTCCGTCAAAATAACTCAAGCACAGATCCTGTCTTGCCATCGGAATAATTCTGTAACCACTGCTGCCTAAATATTGAAAATACCATTTACAGTACGGTGCGGATAAAGCCGGGCTGGTTAACAATCCGACGGAAGGATTGAACATAATGTATTTGTTATCAGATGTTGATTTTATAGAATATTCCCCCGCAATATTGGAGGTTGTAGTAGACATAACCACGATCTCCTCCTCAACCGTCGGCGTGATGATACCCACCGAGCCGCCGAGCGAAACGTTGTCGTCTGCCTCTATCTGCGTGTCGCTGATTTCGGGTACGAACGTGAATTTGGGTACCTCGGAGCCGGGTGTTGCCCACTCGCGAGCCTCGTCGGTTACGTCGTACGTGATATCTGAAATTCCGTTTGTAAGCGTGCTTGCTCTTGCCTTGAAGATCACAAACTCACCTATATTGTAGGACATTATAGGCTTTTCCGCGTCAAGGTTTCCGAGGCGTGATTTGATAAAGTCACTGCCGAGATCTATCTGCATTTTGCTTCCGCTTGCCGTGAGTGAAAGGCTGCTTGAAGCTATTCCGGTCGCATTCGTGCTTGCAGACGTGGAATTCACTGCAGCTTGGATCTGCGCTGCCGTCATATCGGTATATACACCGCTCGGTGAAACCGTCTTTACCGGATGTGAGAAAACGTATACTGTTTTTCCTCCGTCTCTGTTCTGGAACATGATCGTGAATACGTCCGGCTCCTGCTCGTAAAGTCTGTTTACGTGCTGTTTTTCCTCTATAAGCGCATAACTTATGATCTCGGGCTTTTCGCTCGGGTCAAGCTCTGCCGTTTTCAGTGTCAAAAGGTCGAGGTCGCCTTCCTCAAGCTCAAGCTCCCAAGGAATAAATTCTTCCACCTCCCCGAAGAATTCTTCGTCTGAGGCAGTACCTGCCGAATTCTGCTCGGCATCCGGCACAACTGAAGCACTCTCACTGTCAGACTCTCCGCCTCCAAGTGCAGTAACGTGAAAGCAGAAAAGTGTCATAAGCACAGCGAGCAGCAGGCTAAAAAGCCTTGTTCTTGTTTTTACGTTCGCTTTTGCGGTTTTACGTTTCACATACACGACCTCCTTTTAGTATATTAGTATTCAGAGGAACCCCTCTATATAATAATACAGCTTTTTTCGGAAAATTCTACGAAAACATATGTTAACAACTTGTAAATTCGGGATAAGAAGAATTTTTGGAGGTGCATCTGCCGTTTTTCACTTTAATTATATCATATGCGTAAAAAAATGTCAAGTGTAAATTTGTCGATTTTCCTCACATTTGTATGAGTGCACAAAAATATTCCTTTTTCTTTGTGCAAGGTGACGGAGGTTTTTTGGTGTAAAAAAGGAAGCAGCACCCTTTCACCTTTTTTCGGCGGAGGGTGCTGCTTTTATTTATTCGGGTATTATTTATCCGAGCTTACGTAAGGCATATAGGATCTAAGATATACAAGTCCGGATATTACGGTAAAGACGAGGCAAACTGCAAAGGAAGCTATAGTTATCGGGGGATATTCTGCAAGGACGTCGGGTATAAAAGGCAGTCTGAGCAACGTCGGCTCTACAAGGAAGGATATTACGAATACTATCTGGGAGACTGTTTTCACCTTTCCGAGGTAGTTTGCGGGGATGACTATTTTTGCCTCGCTGTTTACCACAAGGCGGACCGAGCTTACCGCAAATTCTCTGAATATTGTAACTATCGTCATAATAATGAGGGCGAGGGTAAAGTAGCCTTCGCTTCTGTAGATGAGGGCGAGGTAGGTACCGACCACGAGGAATTTATCCGCGAGGGGATCGAGGAACTTTCCGAAGTTGGTGATAAGATCATACTTTCTCGCTATTTTTCCGTCGAGCATATCGGTTATTGCGATCAGCAGAAACAGAAACGCGCCTATAAGGTCTGTAAACGGAACAGAGCTGAGCATTATTACCGCAACGCATATGGGGGTAAGTGCTATTCTGGCAAGCGTAAGTCTGTTCGGGAGATTCATTTTTTTGCCGTTACTCATGTTTTTTTCCTCCTTATGCGTTACGCATTATCTTCCACGACGCTTCCTATTACGTCGTAGTCGAGCATTTCTTCTATCTTAACGTTGACAAACGTTCCGGGGGCAACTCTTTTTTCAGAGCGGAAATATACCTTTCCGTCGATATCCGGGGCATCCGCATACGAGCGGCCGAAGTGGACCTCACTGACGGGGTCATATTCCTCGCAGAGGACTTTTACAGTTTTTCCGAGGAGTGAGCGGAGGAAAAGCGAGGAAACGTCGAGCTGGATATCCATAAGAGTGTCTGCTCTGTTCTGCTTTTTCTGTTCGGGAACTTTGGGTGTAAAGTCATATGCCGGTGTTCCCTCCTCTCTCGAGTATGCGAAAACGCCTGCCCTCTCAAATTTGGTCTGCTTTATAAAGTATAGCAGCTCGTTATAATCCTTTTGTGTTTCGCCCGGGAATCCGACGATAAACGTCGTTCTGATTATAACTCCGGGGAGGTTTTCGCGAAGCTTCTTTATTACAGAGCGGATACACGCGCTGTCTCCCTTTCTGTTCATCTTCTTGAGTATGGGATCCGAGATGTGCTGGAGGGGCATATCAATATAGTTGAGGATCCTGTCATTTCTCTTCATAACGTCGATAAGCTCGTCCGTTATCTTATCAGGGTAGCAGTAGAGTATTCTTATCCACTCGATACCCGTCTCATCGACGAGTCTCTGCAAGAGCTCGGGAAGGGCGTATCTGCCGTACAGGTCTATTCCGTATGCGGTGGTATCCTGAGCTACAACGCAAAGCTCTTTTACGCCTATAGCCTCAAGGTCCTTTGCCTCCGCTATTATAGAATCCATGTCTCTCGAGCGCATTTTTCCTCTTATATAAGGAATAGCACAGTATGTGCATCTGTTATTGCAGCCCTCTGCTATCTTGATATAAGCGGTATATTCCGGAGTGGAGAGCACTCTGTCTCCGCCGAGTCTGACCTCGTTCTTATCCTCGAAAGAGGAGTATCTCTTACCTGCCGCGACCTCGTTTACCGCCTCGACGATATTGTGTATTGAGCCGACTCCGAGGACGGCGTCCACTTCGGGGAACTCCTTGAGTATTTCTTCTCTGTATCGCTCGGTGAGGCACCCTGTAACCACTATACCCTTGAGGCTGTGATTCTTTTTCAGCCATGCAATATCGAGTATATTATCTATAGCCTCTCTCTTTGCGCTTTCGATAAACGCGCAAGTGTTGATAACTATAATATCCGCATCCGTCTCCTCGGGTGTTATTTCGTAACCCGCATCGACGAGCTCCTTGAGCATCACCTCGGTATCACATCTGTTTTTGGGACATCCGAGAGAAACAAATCCTATCTTCATATAAACTCCAACTTTTTATCAAAGATTTACAAATCCTACTTTGCGTCTTACCTTGGAAAGCGTCTTGTTTGCATAGTACGCAGCTTCTGCGGCGCCGTTCTTCATAACGGTCTCGAGATACGCCTTATCTTTGAGCAGGCGGTTGAATTCCTCACGTACGGGGGCAAGGCAATCCGCGCACGTCTCTCCTACTGCAAGCTTGAATTCTCCGTAGCCCTTACCTGCGAATTCACGCTCTATCTCGTCAAATTCTTTGCCTGTGAAGCATGAATATATGGTCATAAGGTTATTGATACCGTCCTTACCCTCAGCATACTTTATCTCTGTATCCGAGTCTGTTACCGCTCTCTTGAACTTTCTTATAACCGTATCCTTATCGTCGAGGATATATACTACTGCGTTTGCGTTCTCGTCCGACTTGCTCATCTTCTTCGTAGGCTCTGCAAGAGACATTATCTTCTTACCCGTTTTTGAGATTATCGGTTCGGGAACGGTAAAGGTGTCAGAATATACTCCGTTAAAGCGCACAGCGATATCTCTCGCAAGCTCAACGTGCTGCTTCTGGTCGATTCCGACGGGAACAACGTCTGTCTGGTAGAGGAGGATATCCGCAGCCATAAGAACGGGATATGTAAAAAGTCCCGCATTTACGTTGTTTGCGTGCTTTGCGCTCTTATCCTTGAACTGTGTCATTCTCGACAGCTCTCCGAACATGGTATAGCAATTCAGTATCCATGCAAGCTCGGCATGTGCCGGAACGTGAGACTGAACGTAGAGGCAGTTCTGCTCGGGGTCGAGGCCGCATGCAAGGTAGAGTGCAAGAGTTTCATACGTTCTTTTGCGAAGCTCTGCGGGAACCTGTCTTACCGTTATTGCGTGCTCGTCAACAACGCAGTAGAAGGTTTTATATTTTTCACTGTACTCGGAAAAGTTCTTGAGTGCTCCGAGATAATTTCCTATAGTCAAGTTGCCGCTCGGCTGGATACCCGAGTACGAAACCTTTTTGTCGTTAAGCATAAGAGTCCTTTCACGGCATTTGCCGTAATAAATATTTATTGATCACCCCATAATATGAGGCTATATTACTATACCCTATATTATAACAGATTCTATATCTATTTTCAATATGTTTATAGCTTATTTTAAAATAAAATGAAAAAAAATTTAAATATCTCTTGTTTTTATCTCTCCGTAATGGTATAATATATTCAAAAAAGCACTCGCACCTTCTATGAAAGGATAATATAAATGGACACGAAGGCAAATAATATATCTCCGCACAAGGCGCTTATAGCGGGATATATTGCTCTTATAACACTTCTCAGCACAATATTTATCATATGCGCATACGTAGTAAAGGATTATCCCGGTGCAGGATATTCTACCGAAAATCCGCGCATTATTGCGTTTGGTGACAAGGACGGCAGGACGGTTATTCTTTCTCCCGACAATGCTCTGACCGTCACTCTCGAGGAGTCCGGAAAGGTATCCGACATTACTCTCAGTGCGAACGGCAGAAAGGTATTCTACATACTGACCGACACCGACGGATCCGTCCTCTGCTCACGCACTCTTTCTTCTCTCACAAATGACAGAACGGTTATTTCCGACCGGGTAAAAAGCTATCTTATAAGCAAATCAAATGAGAGGCTCGCTTATCTTACAAAGGACGGAATTCTGTATTATCTCGACTCAAGCAATAGGATCACCGAGGTATCCGAACGTGTGGACGACTACTACCTTTCAGAGGACGGAAGAACGCTCATATACACCGCGGGAAACGAGATAGGGATCCCCCGAGTATATCTGTTTGACGGTAAGAGCTCCTCTCTTCTGTATAAGAATGCAAGGATACTTGACGTTTTCGGAGACCTTGAGTCGCTTCTCCTTGGATCTGAAAGCTCTCTCATACGCTTTGACGTAAGGCGCGGGACGCATGAGATCCTCTCCGTCTCGTTTGAAAAGCTGGTGGCAAGCTACGGAGACGTGATCTATTATTCATTAACGAACGCTGACGGAAGCTCCTCTCTCTACTGTCATGACGGCAATGAAAGGCTGCTTTCGGACAAGCTGTCATCTGTGGTTTTCACGGCAAAAGCTCCTATGGTAGTATTTACCGAGATGTCGGAGGACGGTCTATCGTCTGTATATAAGCTTTCGGTCGGAGGAAACGACTCTCCGATAACGCTTGCAGGTGAAGAGCTTGTAGGCTTCATTGCGACCGATGACGCCGCCCAGCTCTTTTACAATGACGTTTCGGGCGAGCAGGAGATGCTTATAAAGGCAACTCTGAGCGGCGGCACCGTATCAAAGCTTACCGTGGTTGACACGGACACCGATCACATATGCGGAATCGTTTCGGGAAAAGTAATCTACATAAAGAATTTCAACCCGATATCATGTACTGCCGACCTTTACTGTAACAGTGAGCGGCTGCGCTCGGGAGTAAGTCTTACCGACATATCCGAGCTGCCCGATCATACTCCCGCTGTCCGCAGCTACACGTGGGTACACCGCGGTATTATCGGCACCGGTTACGCATGCATAGACGTCTACGGAGCTGACATGCTCACATACTCTGCAGGAGGCAAGATATACACCTTTGACGGAAAGGACGAAAGAGAGATCGGCATAGGCGCGATCAAAAACTCATTTCCGATCTCCGAGGACACTATTGCTTTAAGAGATGACGGGATCCTCCGCATTTCAAACGGCGGAAAGTTCAAGGAAAAGGACTATACGGTATCAGAATTTATCCGTATAAAGCCCTACGGTGCAAAATAATGATTCAAGATATAAAAAGTCCGACAGATCGATCAGATCCGTCGGGCTTTTTGCGTTATCTATCAGTATGATTCATTTGTCGGCATATTCGCGTTTGAATCTTCTCCATCCGACCGCGGCGACAGCGCAGACTGCAAAGCCGAGGAGGGATACAACTCCCCACATGAGTATGGTGAAGTTCCACCCCTTTGAATTTGCAAGGACGGCAAAGCCGTACATAGACAGCGATGCGCCAACGTAGGTGCATGAATTGAGTATACCCGACCAGGTGGACACCTTTCCGCTCTTTATCATTCTTTTCGGAACAACGGTGATCAGCATGAGGTTTATTCCGTGCATGCATCCTACTATCACCGCCATAAGGATCAGAGAAAGAAGCACCGAGCCCGCGGAAACGTTAACGAAATAGAGAACCACCGAGCATACTGCCGCAAGGGCAAATATTACCGCAGAGCAGGTAACCTCGTTTCTGAACAGCTTTCTATGTACAAGGTCAAACACGTAAAAGCTGAGCATACTGAATACTGCCTGTATAACGGTAGATATTATTGCCTTCTCCTCGGGAATACTGAACGTCTCGTGAAGATATGAAGGCATCCATCCCGCCACTCCGTCACGGAGTATTCCCTGGAGAATTATTCCGAGCATTATAAATACTATCGGAGCGTATACAAATTCAGGGAGAGCAGACGTGCTTTCGCTTTTTACGGCAACGTCTTTTTTATCAGGTTCACTTTTTACCGAAGGCATATCGGTCAGCAATTTCGGATACGCAAATCTCCACACCGCCATAACGACTATTCCAACTGCGGAGCATATAAGCATTACGGTTCGCCACTCAACAACGTAGAGAAGGAGGGGAATGAGCGTGTACATACATATCGTTGCTATCGATGAGCCCCACGACACACGAACCGCCGCGTAGCCGTATTCGGTGTCATTAAGGTTGACAGACATTATTCTTACTATAGGAGGCCAGAGCAGAGACTGCGCGAAGCCGTTGACGCACCATACGGCGGTCATTGCGGGGATGGAAGGCATAAAAAACATAAGGGCATTACACACCGATGCAACGGCAAGCCCTATGCTGAGAAGAAGCTGTGGCTTTATCTTATCACCGAGCATTCCGCTTATTATCTGACCGAGACCGTAAGAAACGGTAAGTGCGGTGACCACTATAGAGAGCTCTTCCTTTGAAACGCTCATATCACTGCCTATCTTCACAAGCATGACGGTGAAGTTTATTCTTGTACAGTAGCTTGCAAAATATACGAGAGTAAGAATATAGGATATTATCCTTGCCCGCTTTCCTATCGCGCTGTTCATGTCACGTCCTCCGATTTTGATATTGACCTTAATATTATAAACCTTCCTACCTTTTTTGTCAAGGGCTTTATCGAATTATTCTGATTTTTGATCGCTCTGCGGAAGCGATATTCTATATTGACATACATGTGTGTTTATGATATAATAATAAGGAACTCATCGCGTAGTGCCTTCCGCCGTCGCGGCGCAGCTCACAGACCTTTTTTGGAGGAAAAAATCATGAAGAGAAGGATGATAATACTTATATCCGTCATGATCTTAATTTTGCTCTCTGCATTTTCCTGCAAACGAGCGCACAGTGGTGATGACGGTGCGCTTGCCGGCACGGGCACTATAGTGAGCAACTATTCGTTAGGTCTTGAGTTTGCTCCTTATAAGGGAAACACGGAATACCGTCTCATCGGGATAGGCACGTGCAAGGACAAGGATATATACGTTCCTCCCACGTATCTCGGGCTTCCCGTAACGAGCGTGGACGCCAAGGCATTTGAGAAAGAATACATCGATTCCATATCGCTTCCTTCAAGCATACTTACGGTAGGAAAACGAGCCTTTGCGGAGTGTACGATCAAAAGCGTTACATTCTCGGAAGGGCTTACGGAAATAGGGCAGGAGGCTTTCTTTGATTGCCGTATACTCACGGAAGCACTTATTCCCGCGTCTGTCGGAAAGCTTGGCGACTCCGTCTTCAGCGGATGCAGGTCGCTGAAAAAGCTTGAATTTGCGTATAAAAGCTCTCTGAGGGAGATACCGAAATATGCATTTTTGGGTTGCTCGGCTCTTTGCGAGGTAATATTCCCCGAAAGCTTCGGAATAACACGCATAGGTAACAACGCGTTCACCGCTTGCTCCTCACTGAAAAGCATTACTTTCACCGGTGAATGCTCATTGACAGAAATAAGCTCAGGCGCATTTGAGGACTGCCATTCGCTTGAAACCTTCAGCTTTCCCGCAGAAACTCCGCTCAGAGCTATAAAAAGCAACGCATTTGCAAGATGCACAAAACTCAAGGGGGTTGATCTTCCCGATTCGCTGGTTTCCGTAGAAGCATATGCTTTCTCCTTCTGCACGTCAATAAAAAGCCTTCACATTGGCAAGGATCTTATCGACATCAGCTCTTTGGCGTGGACGATGTGCGATCTTGATACGGTAACCGTGGACAAGGAAAACAGCTTTTGGGAGAGTACAGGCAACTGTCTGCTTTCAAGCGGTGGGACTGTTCTTGCGCTTGGAACCAACAATTCCGTAATTCCGGAAACGGTCACAAAAATAGATGCATATGCATTTGCGGGGCTTACATCACTCACAGAGATAACTCTTCCCGAAAAGCTCAGCACGATATCCGATTGGGCTTTCACAAACACCTCTCTTAGGAAGATAACAATTCCGGATAGCGTTAAGCAGATAGGCATGGGGGCATTCAGCGAGTGTACGTTTCTCGAAAGCATCCTATTCGAAGAAAAAAGCTCCTGCACGTCAATAGGCTCACTTGCCTTTAACGCTACAGCGATCACATCCATCCTTCTTCCATCATCGATCACTACCATCGGAGAGCATGCGATATGCGCCTGCGACGGTCTTAAGGAGGTTACTATCCTCGACTCGGGTTCTGCATCAATGTCAAATCCGATATCACACTGCATGTCTCTTGAGGTGATACGTTTCAGCGGAAGCACCGAAAGATGGCGGGAAATTGAGAATATACACGGTGAAGACTGGTATATCAGCTGCCCGAATGTCAAGGTGATCTGCTCTGACGGGACCGTCACTTACAACCGATAAAAGGAACAGTAAATGAAAAAGAAGCTTATTTTTGCGGCATGTCTTATCATTATCGCATTTTTGATCCTTATTTTAATATCCTTTTGGCAAGGGCAAACTCTAATGGGCTGGATAGACGTACCCATCGGTACGGGCACGGTCACGCGTCCGTACAGCGACGATCTTCTTTACGTTCTTGCGGATAACGGGAAGGAATACTACGTTGCCGGATTTGACTACACTGTAACCGAGGCTCCCGATCCTAAGGTCAACGTACCGCCTGTTCACAAGGGGCTTCCCGTTTCCGGGGTCCTCGAGGAAGCGTTCATGGGTGAAGGTATTATTTCTCTTCGCCTTCCATCAAGCGTTAAGCTAATAGAAGACCGCGCGTTTTACAACTGCATACGTCTTAGCGAGGTGTTTCTCGGTGGTGGCATAACCGATATGGGAAGATCGGCATTTGAAAAGTGCACGAGTCTGAAAAGCATTTCAATTCCGCGCACTGTAAAACGAATAGGTGAAACCGCATTTCTCGACTGCTCATCACTAAAGGAGGCAATATTTGAAGACGGTGCGCAGATAGAGAAGATCGGGTACGGGGCATTTACCGGTTGCACCTCCCTCATTGAGGCAAGGATACCGTCAGGTGCGCCTCTGAGCGAGCTGGAGGGATATGTTTTTGAAAATTGCACCTCTCTTCGCAGCTTTTCGCTTCCGGACAGTGTCAGGTCTATCCTTCTGTACGCATTTGCAAACTGCACTTCGCTTTCCGACCTGCACATCGGGGCGGGTCTTGAGCGCATAAGCGAGGGGGCATTTATATACTGTGGAAATATCAAAAATATAACCGTATCCGAAGGAAACGAAAGCTTTGTATCTGTGGGCGGCTGCCTTCTCGGGAACGGGATGACAGAGCTTCACCGGGCTACAGACGGTGCTCTAATACCCGACTCTGTGAAGACCATCAAGCCGTACGCTTTTTCAAGCTGTGTCGGTCTCACCGAGATAGTTCTCGGTAATTCGGTAACGATGCTTGGAACGGGGGCGTTTGACGGTTGCACGTCTCTCAAAAGCGCAGATCTTCCAAAGGGGATATCTATATTACACAAGGACGTTTTCAAGGGGTGCTCTTCCCTCTCGTCACTTACCGTACGATCGAATACGCTTACTTGCACTCCCTCTGCGTTCAGCGGCTGCGATTCGCTGAAGGACATTTATTTTAGCGGAAGTGAGAGTGAGTGGGATCAATTCAAGTCCTTCTTCAACCAAAGCACGGGTAAGGAGTGGGGCGATCTTTTTCCCAAGGTAACAATACATTTAAATCAACAATAAAAAGCTTTAAAGCGGAGGTATTATGCTAAACTATGAGCTTCTTTGCGAGCAGCTTCGCTCTCTTACGGCCGGGGTTCCGCACACAGTGGCAAATCTCGCCAACGCATCTGCACTTATATTTGATTCTCTCGACAGGCTTAACTGGGCGGGATTCTATATTCTCAGCGGTGACACTCTTATCCTCGGCCCTTTTCAGGGGAAGCCTGCGTGCATAGAAATTCCTATAGGCCGCGGGGTATGCGGTACGGCTGTAAAGGAAGACCGTACTATTCTCGTTGACGACGTACACAAGTTTCCCGGTCACATTGCCTGTGACTCGGCATCAAACTCGGAGATAGTTATACCTATACGCAACCGTGGGGCGATCTTCGGCGTGCTTGACATAGACAGTCCTTATCTCTCGCGTTTCACAGAGGAGGACAGGATAGGGCTTGAAGCCTTCGTTCGCATTCTCGAGGAGAGCCTTTTCTGAGGACGCTGTGGATATCACATCGTCTCACAGAGCCGACATCAGACTGTGAGGTGTAACGGTGGGGCTTCCCTTCCTCTGCATAGCTAACTTATACGGGGGCCGCCCCGCCGCCTCGAAGCTCCGCTTCGAGGCACAAAAACGCTTGCGTTTTTGCCGGAAAGGACGCAGGTCTTTCCGGAGGCGGGGCGGCCGGGTCGAGCCTCTGCTGACTTTAGCTCTGTGAGGAGGATAAGCCCTGACGTACCGCCGCGGGGATTCTTTATACGCAAAAGTGCGAAAATGCGATTTTTTTCGGATTTGTGCAGAAAGCTATTGACAAAAGGAAAAAAGTATGCTATAATATGAGCGTTGCATCAGCGGCAAATAAAAATAATTTGAAAGGAGGCGGAATTCATGACAAACAAATATCGTAACACAGTAAACGCTAAGATCAACAATTTGTTTTCATCGGATGTACACTTTACCGCCTTCGGAGTCTGCTTTTAAAACAGACCTTTCTCGGTATATTTTCGCATCCGATCTCGGGTGTGTTTTTTATTTTGCGGGCCTCCGTCCGCAGATAGCCTCGCACCCGAACGGGTGCTTTTTTTCTTTTCTTTGTTGAACTCACCCACAACATTAAACGCATGTTTACAATTTGTTCAATATATATATATATATATATATGATATAATAATGTAAGCCCCGTACATCCCCGAAAAGATGAAAACGCACCCGTGAAAACACAAGCAGCACCCACACCCGACATTCAATTGGAGGTGATAGCCACAATGGCGGAAGAGATCAAAGAAACCACAGAAGCACAAAATGAAGAAAAGAAGAAAAAGAAAAAGGAAAAGAAGAAAAAGCTCGCCCTCGGACGTACGATCTCAAACAATATGTTTGCCTTAAAGGAGATATGGAAGGGATCGCCGCTGTATATAGCGGTGTACCTCGGCTCGTCCTTTATCTACGGTACGTTCGACTTTCTGACGGAGGGATACCTGCTGAGACGCATCGTAAACGGAATCGAAGCGGGAGAAAGCGTAACGGCACTCCTCAGGTACGTATTTACGCTTGCAATAATCATACTGTCGGTATATACGGCACTGAGCTGGTTCTGGAACGTTACCTCGCCTATACAAAGCAGAAAGATAGGCGCGCATATCGAAAAAATGCTGTTCAGAAAAGCGGCGAAGGTAGAGCTTGCATGCTATGAAGACCCCGCCTTTTACGACAAATACGTAAAGGCGATGGATGAAGCCTACGACAGAATACTAAAGGTAATGTATACGCTTGATAACCTCATAGCCCGTGTAATAGCACTCAGCGCTAACTCGATATTGCTTTTCATTATCGATCCGTGGCTGATACTTTTCGGTCTGTTTCCTCTCGTTCTCGGAGTCTTCAGAAGGCTTGAAAACATAGCCAAGCACGACCACAAAACCGCGCAAAAGCCGATAAACAGACGCGCAAAATACGTAAGACGTACCTTTTATCTCGGTGAATACGCAAAGGAAATGCGTATCGGCGAGATGTACAGACGTATGCTTGACGAGCTGAAGGATATATACACGGATTTCAAGGCGATCACGCTGAAATACGGTCTGAAGCGCGCCCTTGCAAGATTTATCAGTAACGTGGGGCTTGAGGTAGTCACCATCCTTGGAGCTATGCTCTACGCGGTATGGAAGACGGTTTTGGTGGGCGATATGACCATCGGCGACTGTATCGTAATTCTCAACTCCATAGGAACTATCTCATATTGCCTTAATAATATGGTACAAAACCTTGCCGAGTTCGGCGAGCACTCGCTGTTCATCGATGACGTAAGATATTTCCTTGACTACGAGCCTAAGATGAAAGAGGACGAAAACGCTCCGGCAGCACACGGCGGCGATATCGTCTTTGAAAACGTGTCCTTCAAATACGAGGGCGCGGAAAAAGAAACTTTACATAATATCTCCATTGAAATAAAGCAAGGTGAAAAAATAGCTCTCGTTGGTCATAACGGCTCGGGCAAGACCACGCTTGTTAAATTGCTCCTGCGCCTTTACGATCCATGTGAGGGCGTTGTAAAGCTGGACGGTATGGACGTAAGGGACTACAGACTGTCCTCATACAGAGATAATTACAGCTGTGTTTTCCAGGATTTCAAGGTATTTTCCTTGTCCGTTGTGAAAAACGTACTGCTTCGCCGTACCACCGATGAGGACAACGAGAACGTAATAAACGCCCTTAAGGAAAGCGGCGCGTATGATAAGATAGAAAAGCTTGAAAAGGAAATCGAGACCACCCTTACCCGCGAATTTGACGAAAACGGCGCAAATCTCTCGGTTGGTGAGCAGCAAAAGGTATCCCTTGCAAGAGTATTTGCCCAAAGCTCGCCCTGCATCGTTCTGGACGAGCCGTCCAGTGCCCTTGACCCTATAGCGGAGCACAAAATGTTTGAAAATATGATGCGCGCCGCAAAGGATAGAAGCGTGGTATTTATCTCCCACCGACTTTCCTCGGCTGTTGACGCTGACAGAATATATCTTATGGAAAACGGCAGTATCGTTGAAGTCGGAAGCCATAAGGAGCTTATGGAAAAAGAGGGCAAATACGCCGAAATGTTCCATCTGCAGGCAAAGAATTACGTGGGCGGAGGTGACAAGTGATGAAAAAGGATCAAAAAACACCCCGTCAATCCATCAAAAAGATATTGTCCAACAATATAAGAATTCTTGTCAAGGTGGCAAAGACCACTCCCGATTACTTCATCGCCTCCATTATGGAGGGCGTTCTGTGGGGACTTCTCAACTCCGCAAACGCGGTATTTACGGTAGCGCTGTTTGACAGCCTTGATAAGGGCGAGAGCTTTTCAAAGATCGCGGCGATCATCGGCACGATGGCGGGATTTTACGTTATCGCCTACGCCCTTGAGGGCTGGTATTGGGAATATTACAACCCGCTTCTCAAAGAAAAGCTTACCATCCGACTTCACGGCGAGCTGTTCGACAAAGCGCAGACCCTTGACATCTCCTGCTATGACGACCCGGAGTTCTACAACGATTTCGTATGGGCGATGGACGAGGCGGGAAGCCGCGCCAATGAGGTACTCGGCGACCTTGGAAAGATAGTCAACAGACTTGTTTCCGCGGGAACGCTGTTCACCCTTATGTTCTCAATAGATACTTGGATAAGTATTGCACTGCTTATCGTATCGGGTGTATCGGTGGTAATCAATCAGATCGCCAATAAGGTAGATTTTGAAAGAGAAAAGGAATGGAAGCCCCTGGGCAGAGTTCGCAGCTACATCAATCGCGTATTCCACCTGCAGGACTACGCCAAGGAGATACGCATCAGCCACGTTTCCGACGTTATGCTGGACGAAATGGACCAAAACACCAAGGATATGGTAAAGACCTCCGTAAAATACGGAAAGAAGTACTTCATTCTGTATGGAATTTGTTATTCGCTTTTATCCAATATCGTCTATTTCGGCGTTTTGTTCTATATGTTCTATCAGCTTGTGAACGGAAACATTCTTGTGGGCGGATTTGCCGTGAGTATCAGTATGGTATGGCGCGTAAGATGGCTGCTTGAGGATCTTGTGGAGCGTTTTACCAAGTTCAGAAAGCACTCCCTTTTCCTTGAAAAGTACTACGGATTTTTGGCGTTCAAGCCCAAGATCAGAAGCGGCGGCAAGAAAGTACCGAAATTTGAGTCACTTGAGATCAAGGACGTGTCCTTTACCTACGATTTCTCGGACAATCCCGTATACGCCTACCACAGCGCGGATCACAAGAGAAAAACAAGCGATAACGCAAGCGCCGACGCGCTGAAAAACGTGAGTATGACCCTTAAAAAGGGCGAAAAGATCGCAATAGTGGG
>SVRJ01000053.1 GCA_015064885.1 Oscillospiraceae bacterium | reverse complement strand
TTGTATCTTAACTCCATTCGGAGATTAAAATCTTTTAGAGCTATTTGCTAGCTTGTTTTATTTTTGTATGAGTAGTATTTTCTTCTCAAGAATTGCGAGCTTGCACAAATTTTGCTTTGTACTTTTGAATGTTTTCACATTCGCTCTTGCTGTTCAATTTTCAATGATCAACCTCAGCTGCACCCCGTTCGGCGTGACAGCTTATATATTATACCACATTCTTTCCCGTTTGTCAATACCTTTTTCAAAAGTTTTTTCGCTTTTTTCAAAGTTTTTTTCATACGTTTCATGCGGTCTTCCCTTGCCGCCTTCTTAGGCAGCCCTAATATTATACCACTTTCATCTCGGTTTGTCAAGTGCTTTTTTTGATTTTTTTCACTTTTGGCAAGAAAGCACTTTTGTTTTAGCATAGCGGGGTATTTATTGTGCATTGTGCATAACATCACTATTGGGGCTTTTTTCATATATTAAAAACTGCGTATCAATGGAAGAATAAAATAAAAAAAGGTGTAATTATGTTTGTTATTTTTATCAGAACTATCATAATATTCATTCTTCTCGAATTCGTAGTGAGACTTATGGGAAAGCGGCATATGGGGGAGCTCGAGATCGGAGAGCTTATAACCACAATTATGATATCCGAGATCGCTACCCTTCCCCTGCAGGACGCTTCTATCCCGATATTATATGCTTTTGTTCCGATATCGGTACTTATGGTATTCGAGATAGGAAGCTCGGTCATATTGACGAAGATACCAAAACTCAAATCCTTGGTAACGCCCGGACCGAGTGTTATCATAGAAAAGGGAAAATTAAACCAAGCGGAGCTGAAGCGCTTGCGTATATCCGTGGAAGAGCTTATGAGTGCTCTAAGGCAGAACAACGTCTCCGACATTGAGGAGGTAAATTACGCTATAATGGAGCAAAATGCCATGATAACTGTGATACCAAAGGTTAAATACTCACCGCCGACCTCAGAAGCAATGAACGTCATACGCGATGACCCCGGGATCCCTCACATCATCATATCCGACGGAAAAATAGATGAAAGGAATCTTAAAATATTAGGTAAAGATCATGAGTGGATCGAACGCGAGTTATCAAGTCTCGGATATGGCAAAAGTGAGGTTTTTCTCATGACAATAGACGACTGTGAAAAAATACGTATTATTAAAAAGGAAAAAAACAAATGAAAGCTTTTCTTTGCGCAACGTTAGTATTTGTTATAATGACAGGGCTTATAATCCTTAATTCTGCATTTACTTCAACCTATTCGGCTGAGATGACGCGCATAGTCGATACGTTTCCCGAAGAAAGTATTGAAGGAGCCCAGAGCGCTCTCAATTCTTTTAACAATTATTTTTCTGAAAAAGAATTTTTAATAATGACAACAAACAATCACACAAAGGTGCACGAAATACACCGATCGATCTCACAGATACAAGCGGCGATATTATCTAATGACTTTTCCCTTTACACCCAAGCAAGGCTTGAGCTCTATGAGGCAATACGTGTACTTTCAGAGTTCAACAAGTTTTCTCTCTCGGAGATATTTTAAGCATGTCCCTTATCGTTTGCATCACCAAATATCAAAATATCCCGTCCGTCAATATCATCTTGTCTCATATACACGGTATTAATGTCAAGACGATCATATCTCTGATAGTTGTAGCTCATATTTTCTATATCCATTCCGCACGTATATAGAGTGTAATGACTCTTTCCCGTTTCTCCGCTATCTGTTACAGCCCCTTTAGGCACGGCTACGCTGCGCAAAAGTGAAAAAAGATGCGCAAGCGTAATTTCCGAAGGCGGAAGCATACGCGAAAGAGCGGTAAGATACGCGCTTTTTACAAATCTCGACGGTGATGAAAAATCTCCCGGAAGTCCAACCGCCCCGAACGCCTTGCCCAATGAATAAAAATTCCCCAATCGAGAAAGACAGTTTTCAGCCTTTTGAGGTGTAAGATTCTGATATGCGGCAAGATTCATTATCTGCATGTCAAAAGGCGGATTGTTTGCAAGAACATCGGCAGGATCATCCAGCACCGAGATCCCTGTAGAAAGGCACTCAACAACAACAGAAGAATCCTTATCGGCAATATGCCAATGAAGAGGCGTAGCTTTAAGCTGATCACTGAAGCTTACGTCTGTTATGCCCGTATCATTAAGCAGAGCCTTGCACTCCTCAACGCTTTTACACTTTGACAGCAAAAAAAGCGGGAATTCAAACGGTGCAATTCTGTATTTTTCGGGATTAATCTCTTCAATCGGAAGGTATCGGGTATTAACAGGAAAGTTAAGTCCTGCTATACAAAGCCCTTTCTCGTTAAAGGCATCGGCATAGAGAGGATAGGAATCTATCACACTTGCCATACCCAGGATCGCATAATGCGAGTTTACTTCCCTTTCATGGCGTAATTTGATCGTGTATCCTCTCGGTGTAAGTGCCACATTTTCTCCAAACGAGCATTCTATATCCATATTCCTTCCAAAAAAAGTTCTCACCCCGCTAAGTCTTATACTTGTACACATCAAAAGCTCCTCCTTTTAATTATGCACATAGTATTCTCCACGAAGTGAGAAAAAATACCTTCTTATCAGTATATTTAAGATTCAAGGAAATCAAATATGACCGTCCCCTCTCCCATATCCTGAGCGGTCATTCTGTTCCGGTCGTATTTCACCTTGAAAGTTTTCTTTTGTTTCTCTGTTGTGAGTTGCTTTTTCTTATAATTTCACCTCGAACAAGTGATTTTTGTTTATATTATTCCAAACATAATAAGACCTATCAGGTTTATCGCAAAATTAGCAAACATATGAGTAAGATATGAAGGATATATACTCTCACTCTTCTCATTGAGAAGGTTGAATATGCATCCGCCGGCAAAGAGGCCAAGAACAGATAACAGATATATTCCGATATTGAACCATCCCGACGTCATGCCGGCATGATATATGGCAAAGCACAGAGAGCTGAATATGTATGCAAACGCGCGTGAGGTCTCACTTTTCAGCAGAAGAAATGAGTATCCGCGAAAGAAAAATTCCTCGAGAAGTGAATTCACAAAAGAAATATACACTGCAACGTAAATGAAATTATCCTTACCTACACCCGCACCGCTTGTAAGGCTTTCTGCTATTGCGGAAAGGTCTATTATCGGAGAAAGCAAAAAATATCCACCGAGTATGACCGCAAAAACGGCACATCCTAACATCAGGGCGGTAATTACCGCTTTTCTTGAGGGAATGAGGAGTGCCTTAAGCTTTTTTCCGACCGCTTTGTTCATCAAAGAATAGCAAACGGGAACAACAAGAAAGAGGCATATCTTCACACCGGATTTTGCGGCGTAAGGAAGCTTAAACACTCCGTCGGCGAGGCACATAAGCAGTGCGCATACCGATGCGGAAATTATTATAAAAAGTGCTTTTTTGTTTTTCAGAATATTCATTCGCTGTGTCTCCCGTACTGTTATGTTTTAATTATATCACACCCAGTAATAAATGTCAAGTATATTTTTATAGCAAAAGCAAGGAGACGCCGTAAGGCGTCTCCGATTTTGTGTTTTGAAATTCAGCAGGATCTGAAATTATATATTGGTTTTATTATCTGCGTAACGGACACGGTATCTCCTATAAAATCAAGTATCCTTTCGGGTGGTTTATACGCCATAGGGCACTCATCAATAGAACCTATTTCCGCTGTTGTTGTATATATTCCCGACATTTCTCGTTTGAATTCCTCAAGTGTAAAAGCAAATCTTGCATCCGTACGGCTACATGCTCTTCCCGCGCCGTGCGGCGCTGAGAAATTCCACTCCGGATTACCAAGTCCCGTGGCAAGGATAGCTCCGTCCCTCATATTGAGCGGTATAATAACACGCTCGCCAAGGCGGGCTGATATGGCTCCTTTGCGAAGTATCATGTGCTCTGTATCTATATAATTGTGAACACATGAAAAGCGATCCATTACAGTAAGACCCATTTTACTGCATATGACGTTTGCCATTGTTTTTCGGTTAAGGTCCGCAAAGTCGGTTACCGTACGAATATCGTTGAGATAATTTTCGAAAAGCTCTCCTTCAAGTATGGCATCCTCGCGTTTCAACTTAACGCTCTCCCGTTCTCTCGGTTTTACGTTCGTAAAGTACTCACCGTATTCACCGTTGCTTGGTTCCCTTCTGATCTGCCTTCGTATTTTTTTGCATTGATGGCGATAAGCCAACTCCTGATAAAAGTTCAAAACATCGCTTCCCAGCTGCCTTGAACCCGAATGTATCACAAGAATAAGGGTACCGTCGGCGGCGCGGTCAAGCTCTATGAAGTGATTTCCGCCACCGAGAGTTCCTATGCTGCACAAGGCTCTTTCAACGTTTACTCCGTTTTTGCAATAAAGCGATGAAAGATCGAATGATACTTTCGGCTCTGTGTGTATCCTTGCACCGCATGGAATATACGAGTGTATCACTCTGTCAAGGCTCTCGAGATCGACGTTGCGTTCAGCAAGAAAAACGACTTCCATTCCGCAACCGATATCAACACCGACAAGCGAAGGGTTGACACGCGTAGAAAGCGTCATAGTAGTTCCTACAGCTGCATGCTTACCCGAATGCGTATCCGGCATTATGCGTATCCTGCTGTCAGCATATACCTGTTCACGCAAAAGTGAGGCTATCTGTGTTTTTGTTTGTTTGTCTATCCTATCCGCAAATATAACCGCGGAATTTCTTTTTCCTTTCAGTTCGATCATTACGTCTCCTATTAAGTTTAATATTTTTGTTTTCTGAAGCAAGAATATAATTTGCAAGCATAATGATCAACTCCTTTGTCTGAAATTCATTATATCACAAACGCCGAAGCGTAATGTGTTTTTTTATATTTTATTTTCGCGAATTTGCCACTGCACGTGCAATGTTTTGCAATCTCGGTAAAGCATACTCAAAAAATTTCTTATAGGCAAGGCAGAATCTGTTTTTTCCTTCTTCGTTTCTGTTTCTGCAGCATCCTCCTCGGCAGAGAGGAATATATCTGCAAGCCTCACAATCGCCGGGAAGCTTTTTTGAACGCTCGATAAATCCTATTCTTTCTCTTTTTCCGTCTATATCCGAAAAAGAGTCGGTTGAAAGATTTCCGAGCATATACTCGTCCAGCGCAAAGAAGTCACACGGGTAGACGCTTCCGTCAGATTCTATAAGATACTGAACAGAGCACACTCCTGCCATTCCGCACTCCTCGGGCGGTCTGCCGAGCAAAATACCTATATAATTTTCAAATTCTCTGTTATATACCGCTCTTCCGTGCACAACGTCATCGTACCACACGTCAAAAAGCTTACAGAGAAAGTCTCCGTATCTTTCGGGAGTAAGTGCAAATACCGTATCCTCACCGTCAAGCGGAGATATACAGGGAATATACTGCTGAAAAGAAAACCCGAGCTTCTTATAGTAATTGTATATTTTCTGCGGATACCGTGCCGTATCACGCGTAACAACGGTAAGGATATTGAAATCGCAACCGTACTTTCTCAGTATACGCGCGCTTTCATTTACTCTCTTATGTGTTCCCGCCCCACGTTCATCTATGCGATTCTTATCGTGGAGTTCACTGTTGCCGTCCATAGAGAGCCCTATAAGAAAATTGTTTTCCTTAAAGAATCTCGCCCATTCTTCATCTACGGTCATTCCGTTTGTCTGTAAGAAGTAGGCAACCTTAATTTCCTTGGGAGTTTTATCCGATACATATTTTACGGCAAAGCGGAAGAACTCAAGTCCGGACAAGGTAGGTTCTCCGCCCTGAAAGCCTATCGAAAGATTTCTGTCTCGGCCATTTTGCAAAGAAAGGTGAGAAAGCGCCTTGTCAATAATAAGCGCAAAAAGCTCTTTTGACATAAAAGGACGGCGTGCAACCTTGCGGCAGTTCATTTCGTCAGTATAAAAGCAATACCTGCATCTGAGATTGCACGCCCCCGAAGAAGGTTTTATAAGCAAATACATTTATGTCACCAAGGGTTCTTGCCGTCAACGCTCTGAAGATCTATACTGTAGCCCTCAGGCATTCTTGCTCTCTCTTCATCACTTCTGCAAACATGGTCTATCCTCGAAACTCCGAAGGGATTTATCTTCTTCTTCTTTATGGGCTTTCCGTCCGGACCGAGCTTTTTCGGAGGCTTGACGTTTCTGTCGGCAGCTATGTGAGCATCGAGAAGAGCTTTAAGCTGCATGACCCTTTCGTTATCCTCGGAATACTTATTATATACCTCAGGTATCTCGTCAAAATAGTAATACTTCTGCTCCTCGGCATTATAAATGAGCTTATCCTCAGAGCCTGCGCACATATAGACTCCCTTTTCCTTGCAGTCATACTGTGAGAAAACAAGATCACCTTTATTATTCAGTATATCCTTACCGTCAAATTCGGCAGCGTCGTACGGAATTCCAAGGTAAGAAAGAAGTGTGGGAGCTATATCGACAAGAGATACTGCGTCGCTTCTGCGGCAAGCCTCTTTACCCGGCACCTTCATAATAAACGGTATTCTCGATGCGGAAGAGATCATAGATCTCTTGCCCATATTTCTGTAGTCACCGAGGCACTCTCCGTGATCCGAAACAAAAAGAATAAGCGTATCGTCATACATTCGCTTTTCCTTCAGTGCGGAAACTATTCGTCCGATCTGATAGTCAACAAACGAAAGACTTGCATAATAAAAATTTTTAAGACGCTTGGCATCAAGACGGCTTATATCAAGCCTGTCACAGTCAAACGGCTTATGGAAGAGAGGCTTAAGTTCGGGAGTGGTTTCGGGAATAAAGGGATCGGGAATATCCTCCGAGCGGAAAAGCTTATTCCAGGGAGCAGGCGGGCAGAATGGCGGATGCGGATGTATAAACGAAGAAACAAGGAACATATTCTTATCAGTGTCAAACTCATTTATAAATTCTACCGATCTGTCTCCTATCCACTGTGTCGGGTGCGCTTCGGCAGGAAGCTGAGACACCTGTGGAACGTAATACATTTCACTTCTCTGTCCGTTGTAATCGAACACGTACTTATACGGTGATTCTGTTATATAACGTGTGTAGTCATCCTCCGGATCCGAAAGCTCCTCCTGGGTGTAACGCTTATTGAATCCGAGAGAACCGTATCTGTCCCAAACGTGGTGCATCTTTCCCACGCAGCAGGAATCGTATCCGGCCTTTGTGATAGCAGAATAAACACCATCACCTTCATACATAAGTGAGGGATTGTTATTACTGTTTCCGGTCCTGTTTGCATATTGACCCGCAAGCATGCAAAGGCGTGCTGGAACGCACACCGGAGACGGAGTTACCGCTCTGTCAAAGACCGTAGCTTCTGACGCAAGAGAGTCGAGCGCAGGGGTCTTGGCATATTCATTTCCGTAAGCTCCTATAGCGTCTGCACGACACTGATCGGAAATAATCAGAAGAACGTGTTTAGGCATATTTTTCTCCTCCTAAAATTACTGATTCAATTATATCACATTAAGAGCATTTTGTCAATAGATTATTATACCGATTCATCCGATAAAAAAACAGCCCCTACCGTGAGCCGAATAAAATATATAAAAATAGATCCCCAAGGAGATTTTCCCTGGGGATCTGGCACGGCGTAAGGGATTCGAACCCCCGACCTTTTGGTTCGTAGCCAAACACTCTATCCAGCTGAGCTAACGCCGCATATATAAGTAAGGTGGTGACCCATCGGAGAGTCGAACTCCGGACACCATGATTAAAAGTCATGCGCTCTGCCATCTGAGCTAATGGGTCACGTTATCCGAGTTCCCTCGGTACCTTATATATTATACCACAAAACTGTCCTTTTGTCAAGCAATTTTTTTCGAGATTTGTACCAAATAATACTTGTATACAAGACCGCTTATTTGGTCAAAATGTCAAATACTCAGCTTTTATAATGTTTATAAAACTCCTCAGCATCGAACAAGCACACTCTGCCTCCGCTCCCCTTCACCGCTATCAGTATTTTTGCATCCTTATTTTCATTCGAACGAAAATAAGCGTAATACAGACCGTTTTCCTTTGTAAGAGCTTCCGCCTCCATTTCCCTTATCTGCTCTCGTGCCATAAAAGTATACATTATCGACAGAGCTTCGTCCTCGCTTATATCATATTCTGACGTCCCCGGATAAAAATATAGCTTTATAAGTCTCCCGCCCAGAGCAGAAACAGAAGCAAAGGTATTCTTCCCCGAAAAGGTATAACAAATGGGAAAAAGCGTGTTTTCTTCAGCAGATAAAACTACCTTTTCCCCGAGTAGCGACATAGACTTTTTACGCGCATACTCTTCGCTCACCTCAGCTTTGGCGGTGAGTGACGGATATACGCTATGAGAAAAGACGGAATTCGCATGAAATATTCTTATTTTTTCTACAGTCTCAGCTTCGCTCTCGCTTATTTCAGTTTCGGATATAAGAGCTCGCACGGCACCTATAAAGGTAAAAAACTCTACCCTGTCTTCTTCGTTTTCATTTGATATCTCCCCTGACTCAAAAAAATACCAATCGCCCATACTGATAAGCTTTGAGTTTTCCTCACTGTCGGCATCAAAAATTCGATATGCGGCCATTTTCAGTCTGACTCTTGTGTCAAGATATTTTTTATCCGCATAAAACTCCCCTGCTTTACGAAGCATATCAAGGCTTTCTTCTTTATAACTGTTTTCTATACCGATATTCTCTTCTTCAAGCTTTTTCTTCTCGCTTCGTCCGAGATAAAAAACAAGCGAAAGTCCGGCTATAAGAGACAAGTTAAGTGCTATACAAAACACCAGCAGCTTTTTCATTCATATCTCCTTTCTTTTTTATTTTATCACAATAATATTTTGCACCGCAAATAAATAAAAAAAACAAGAAAAAGATAGAATAAAAAAGGTGCGGCAAAAAGCCGCACCTGAAATATTAAGCTTAAAATCAGCCAAGCTTTGCCTGATTGATCTTGATACCGGGGCCCATTGTGGACGCGATAACACAGCTCTTGATGTACTGACCCTTAGCAGCAGCAGGCTTTGCCTTGATAACAGCTCCGAGGAGTGTATCGAAGTTTTCAGCGAGCTTTTCAGCACCGAAGGATGCCTTACCGATGGGGCAGTGGATGATGTTTGTCTTGTCAAGTCTGTACTCGATCTTACCTGCCTTAGCTTCTGTAACAGCCTTAGCAACGTCAGGAGTAACTGTACCTGCCTTCGGGCTGGGCATAAGTCCCTTAGGACCGAGAACCTTACCGAGACGGCCGATAACACCCATCATATCGGGAGAAGCGATAACAACGTCGAAATCAAACCAGTTCTCTGTCATGATCTTATCAACGTATTCCTTGTCGCCAACGTAATCAGCGCCTGCATCGAGAGCAGCCTGAACCTTGTCACCCTTTGTAAATACAAGAGTCTTGATCTTCTTACCTGTACCGTTAGGAAGAACGACCGCGCCTCTTACCTGCTGGTCAGCGTGACGGGAGTCAACGCCGAGACGAATGTGTACTTCAATTGTTTCATCAAACTTTGCCTTTGATGTCTGGCAAGCGATTTCGAGAGCCTCTGCGGGATCGTACAGCTTTGCCTTATCTACAAGCTTTACGCTTTCAGCATATTTCTTTCCGACTTTAGCCATTACACTGTACCTCCTTAGTCAACTACTACAACGCCCATAGAGCGTGCAGTTCCCGCGATCATGCTCATAGCTGTTTCGATGTTTGCAGCATTGAGGTCGGGCATCTTTGTTTCAGCGATCTTTCTAACCTGTTCCTTTGTGATCTGCGCAACCTTATCCTTGTTGGGCTTTGCAGAACCGGACTCGAGTCCGCAAGCCTTCTTTATAAGAACGGGAGCGGGAGGAGTCTTTGTGATAAATGTGAAGGAACGGTCAGCGTATACTGTGATAACAACAGGGATAACAAGACCGATGTCATTCTTTGTTCTTTCGTTGAAGTCCTTTGTGAAAAGGGGGATAGCTACACCGTACTGACCGAGAGCGGGACCTACGGGCGGCTGGGGAGTTGCCTTACCAGCGGGCAACTGAAGTTTAATATAACCTAAAACCTTTTTAGCCATAATTTAAAATACCTCCATGTGGTTTTTGGCGGAAAGCTCAAATATTTCTTTCCTCCCACGTTTGTGTTCAGCCTATTTTTTCTACCGCCGAGGAATCTATCTCCATGGGCATAGTTCTTGCGCCTCTCTGAAGGAGGACTGTGAGAACCTTAAAGTCATCGGACACGTGCTGAACCTTACATTCATGTCCTCTGAAGAGGCCTTCGTTTATTCTTACCGTATCACCTACTGCTATATTGAAGCTTACCTTTTCCTCTTCTATCTGAAGATCGGCAACCTCTTTTTCGGTAAGCGGCTGAGGACGGGAGCCGGGGCCTACAAATCCTGTAACTCCTGTGATATTTCTCACTACGTGCCACGACTCTTCAGTCATGATCATTTTAATGAATACGTAGCTGGGGAATATCTTTCTTTCCTCGATTACTTCGTCCGAAGTATTTTCAGTCTCGTCAAAATTGTCCGAGGCCTTGCTTTTTCTCTTTTTGTTGATTACAACTTTTTCAACCGGGATCTTGATGTCAAAAATCAAATTATCGAGCTTGCGGTTTTCTATGATCTTGGTTATACTATCCTTAACCTTGTTTTCATAGCCCGAATAAGTATGCGCCACATACCAACGGATACCGACGTTCATTGTATTGATATCGCTCATCTTAAAAACCTCTGATCACTATTACATAAACAAGTTCATCAAGAACCATACAAGCTTAGAGAATACAAAGTCGAGAAGCGCGATAGCAACTACGGAAATTATTACGATAACTACTACGATTATCGTGTTCTTTCTCACTTCGGTCTTGGATACCCAAGAAACCTTGCTGAACTCGCCCTTGAAGCCTCTCATAAACTTATGGACTTTTTCTTTGTTCTTTAAATAGTATATCAAGCCTGCAATAACTATCACAGCAACTACGATGAGAGTTACGATAAGATCAAGGTAGCTCTTCTTGGCTGTGCTTGTATTTGAGCTTGACGTTGTTGTCGAAGCGGTTGTTGTATCTGCAGACGTTGTTGTCTCGGCAGCAGTTGTACCGGCAGCTGTTGTCTCTTCGGGAGAGGTTGTAACAGTTCCGTCTGTTGTCGTATCAGCAAAAACGTTTACGGAAAAGCAGGAAAATACGAGAACGAAAACTATCGAGAGAGCAAGAAAAGCTCTCTTGAGGCTTTGATTATTCATTATTATTCTCCTTACTTTGTCTCTTTGTGCAGTGTATGCTTGCGACAGAACTTGCAGTACTTGTTCATCTCGAGTCTGTCCGGATCGTTTTTCTTGTTCTTCATGGTATCATAATTTCTCTGCTTGCACTCTGTACATGCGAGAGTAATTCTTACCCTTACATCATTAGCCATACGTAACGGCACCTCCTGTTATTATTAATTTAACCGATCTACGGTTATGTGTGTACCTCCCTCTATTGCACGGTCAAATGCATGTCCGCGTGGCGCACGGCGCACGCAAAAAAGACCTCTGCCGCAGAGGTAATAATATTATACCACATTTCAATCGGTTTGTCAATACCTTTTTGATATTTTTTCATCATTTTTATTCTTCTTTTTTAAAAGAAAATCGGGGTACACTGTACCCCGGTCTTCTTATTATTCCTCTATGGCAGCCTTTGCGGAAATAGCTTTTTTGAGTATCTCGCAGTCGAATTTCGGACGCCTGTCATAATAGTAGAGGCCGTTGACCTCCTGCTCTACGTCTGTAAGCTGAGTATAGCAAAGACCCGAGAGAAACTTATTGTTGAGGAGCACCTCGGCAAGCCCTGCAAATCTGTCAAGGAAGCCCTGCTCGTTCTTTACACTTTCACCGTAGCCCCATCCTGCGCCTTCAATAGGCCAACGGATACCGCCGTATTCACTTACGAACGTGGGCATTCCTATATATCCGCGACGGATATCTATAGGCTTTCCTTCCTCAAGAGGAGCGAGAAATTCGGCAAGCTTCTGAGGATCCTGCTCATATTTATGAAGGTCCATAATATCGGTAACACCGTCTACGTGTGTCCAGCCGGAAGCATCTATATAAAGTCTTGTGGGATCAAGCATACGTGTTACAGACGCTACCGCCTTTACAAACTCGGAATTCTGATTTGCCTGAGTTTCGTTAAGCGGACACCAACCGATTATAGCCGGATGGTTAAAGTCTCTTTCAACAGCCTCGCACCATTCGGGAATAAATCCCTGCCAAGCCTCGGGTCTCGATATATCGAGTCCCCAGTTTCCGTGTTCTCCCCATACTATGTAGCCATGCTTGTCACAGTACCAAAGGAAGCGAGGCTCAAATATCTTCTGATGGAGTCTTGCTCCGTGGAAACCGCACGCAACCGAGCGAAGCACGTCTGCCTCAAGTTCGGAATCCTCTCTTGCGGTATATATTCCGTCGGGATAGAAGCCCTGGTCGAGGATAAGACGCTGGAATACCTTCTTTCCGTTAAGAACGAGGGTACCTTTGTCGTTTGCTATGCTTCTCATACCGAAATAACTCTTTACGCTGTCCTTACCGAGAGTAAGCTCAATGTCGTAAAGTCTTCCGTTTCCTATTTCCCACAGATGAAGCTCGGAAAGATCTATTTCAAAACTGCAAGTCTTTCCCGAAAGTACAGAGCTTGCCGCGCCCACCGGAACTCCTTCATAGAATGCAACTGCATTGAGAGTCATCGTGTCGGCGTTTTCCGCCTCGACAGTAACCGAAAGCTTACTTTCTTCAACAGACGGGTAGAATTTAAACTTCTTGATATATGCTTCGGGAACAGCCTCAAGCCATACCGTCTGCCATATGCCCGTAGTTCTCGTATACGAGCATCCGTGAGAGTAGAATTCCCTGCACTGCTTACCGCCCGGCTGGTTTCCGTCACGGAGAAAATCGAGAGCGTGAACGACGATCACGTTTTCACCTTCGCAAAGGAGATCGGTAATATCGGCATTGACAGGTACGTATCCGCCTATATGCTTTGCCGCTACCCTTCCATTGACGTAAACAGTAGTCTTATAATCACAGGCACCTATATGAAGAAGGGTTCTCTTTCCCTTGAAGCTCTCGGGAATGCTGATCTTCTTTCTATACCATACGCTATCACAGAAATCCGTATGTCCGAGGCCCGAAAGCACACTCTCTCGGCAAAACGGAACGTTTATAGTAAGCGGATATTCAAAATCGGGCTTCATTGCGCCTCTTTCATATGCGCTTACAGAGTAGTCTTCATAAAATTCCCATTCTCCGTTAAGATTCACCCACGTGTCTCTGTAAAACTGCGGCATGGGATGTTCGGGTCTTAAATATTTTGCCATAATATCCTCCGAAAAGAATTGATTTTATATTTGCATTATAGCATATTTATTATAAGAATTGATTGTTTCACTTTTAATTTTATGTTAATATTTATATTTTTACAAATCCGAGTATCATTTTTTCTTTCTCTTCACCGAATGTTTGCAAAGCTTATCTTCATTTATGATAAAATTATTATAAGTAAACAAGCAATCATTCAAGTAATCAAATTCGGAGAAAAAGCATGGCACTTGAAAAGAGCGTTCTCACGCATGATGTGATCAGAAGCATTGTACATAATCATTACGGCCTTGAAATGTCTGCTTGCAGAAGGCTGCCGATCGGCTCAGCCAACTGCTACCGCGTTGATACCGAAGAAAGGTCGTATTTCCTCAAGGAATTTCAAAGCACCGTTACCTCGGAGTCTGTCATACGCGAGGCGGCACTTACCGAGTACCTTGCCAAAAACGGATTCCGGGCGGCACTTTTTATGAAGAATACCAACGGTCAGCCGTTTACCGTTTACAGCGGTCATATAATATGCCTTGAAGATTATATAGAAGGAGTAACGTACGGATATAACGACTTCCCGAGTAAGCTTTTGCCTGACTGTGCAAGAACTCTCGGACTTCTTCATTCTGTTATGAAGAACTACTCTCTGCCTATAGATATGGGAAATGAATGGCTGGAGTTTTTTTCGGCAGAAGCACTTTCCTCACAGTATTCCTCTCTTGCAAAAAAAGCAGCGGCTATGAAAGAAAACGAAAAAACGGAAAAAATAATATCAAGTCTGAAATATAAAGCAGAGCTTGCAATGAGATGCGAGAAATATAAAAAGCATTTCGATAAAATAACCTATTCTCCGACACACGGAGACTATCAGGGGTGTCAGCTTATATGCGATGATAATGAAATAAAAGCCGTCGTCGATTTTTCCTCCGCACGAACACTTCCGGCAGTATGGGAGATAATGCGTTCATTTGTACAAACGTCAGACAGCAGACGTACAAGAAGAATAAATATAAGCGAGCTTTCCTCTTACGTTTTTGAATATATGAAGTTGTCAAAACTAACGAAAGACGATCTTATGGCAATGCCTTACGTATATCTTTTTCAACTTGCAAGAAGCAAGTTCGGTTATTCCCAATATCTTCTGACAGATTCCGAGGACAGGGACGGGCTGATAAACTTTGCTTTGTGGAGGACAGATATCTGCCGCGAGCTTGAAGAAAAAGCAGAAGAGATATCCTCGAATTTAAAATCTATCATTTAATTATCTATAACTGTTTAAAACGCTTACAAACATAAAAAGGCGATGCGGAAATCCCGCACCGCCTTTTTTAATTAAAAGTATTGCTTTTCGCAAATCATACGCGTGAGAAATTTCTCTTTCTTACGATCACGGTATATGACACTGCACCAAAGATGCACGCACAGAGTATAACCGCCAGAACGTATAAGAAAGTATTATCACCCGTAGCAGGATTATCCGAGCCGGGAAGCGGAACGTTGTGTCCGCACACGTCGCACTTTCCATCCTTGTTATCGTCCTTGTGAGCTGCGCTGTTAGCCTTGTCACCGCAAGCGCACTCATTCCAGTGGTTATCCTTATCGGACTTCCACTCGGTGCCGTAATTATGGCCTGTTGCGCTTCCGTATGTGAAGGTTTCGGTTCCCTTCTCACCGCACTTGCAGGACTTATAGTACTTGGCAGGATCTGTGCACGTAGCCTTGCTTGCAAGATAACGGTCCTCTGCTACTTCCTTATCGAATACGTGATTGTGCTGGAGCTGTGCTTCGATCTCATAACCGCAGACAGAGCACTTGATAGCATACTCCTCGGTAGCTCTGCCCTCGTGGTCGGGGGTATGTGCGGCGAAAGCATTCTTCTCGGTACAGCCGGCTGTGTTACACTTATGCCAGTGACCGGTTGCGTCCTTTTCCCAAGAAGAAGTGTTCCAGTCGTGATCTGCAACAGTACCGTAGGATACTCCGCAAACGTCACAAACTGCCGCCTTCTGACACGTAGCAACGTTAGCACCTGTGGAGGAGTGTTCTGCCTTGGAGCCGTCGATTACGATTCCGCAGCCGTCAACCGTACACTCTTTCCAGTGGTGAGTAGAATCAGTAGACCAAACGTCTGCAGGAACGTGAGCACCGGCAAGAATTGCCTGACCTTTTTCGATAAGAGCGTCACACTCGTTG
>SVRJ01000052.1 GCA_015064885.1 Oscillospiraceae bacterium | reverse complement strand
AAACGGCAAGCATATGCCCTCTCTTAAAAAACTCAAGAACGTTGAAATGGTAGCTTTCTGTGATATTATTGTTGAAAGAGCAGAAAAGGCAAAGAAGGAATATGGCAATGAAAGCTCAGCGGTATACAAGGATTACCGTGAACTGCTCGAAGATAAGACCATTGATATAGTCCACGTTCTTACTCCTAACCGTTGGCACAGTGAAATAACTGTTGCCGCTCTTGAGGCCGGCAAACACGTTATGTGCGAAAAGCCTATGGCTATAAACAGCGAAGAAGCAAAGAAGATGCTTGATGCCGCAAAAAGAACCGGTAAAAAGCTTTCGATAGGATATCAGAGCCGCCACCGCCCGGATGCTCTCTATCTTAAGAAAGAGGTTGAATGCGGAACCTTCGGTGATATCTATTACGCAAAGGCAACCGCTCTCAGAAGAAGAAAGGTTCCCACTTGGGGAGTTTTCCTTGATGAGTACGCACAGGGAGGCGGTCCTCTCATAGACATCGGAACACACGCGCTCGACCTTACTCTCTGGACAATAGATAACTATAAACCCAAGTACTGTGTAGGTACCGCATATCATAAGCTCAACGACCTCCCTGATGACCTTAAGGGAAACGCGTGGGGGCCTTGGGACAGTAACAAGTTTACAGTTGAGGATTCCGCGTTCGGATTTATAGTAATGGAAAACGGTGCAACGATCAACCTCGAGTCTTCTTGGGCTATCAACTCTCTTGAAGCAAGAGAAGCGGTTACGTCATTCTGCGGAACACTCGCAGGCGCGGATATGATAAACGGTCTTCGTATCAACGGCGTAAGAAACGGTGCACAGTATACCTTTACACCTAATCTAAGTGCTGAAGGCGCAGCATTCTATGACGGTGCAAAGAACGAGTCTGCGGCAGACAGAGAAGCAAGACTCTGGATAGAAGCGTGCGTTGAAGACAAGACTCCGTTCGTAACACCCGAGCAAGCTCTCGTCGTTACGCAGATCCTCGAAGGTATCTACATATCCGCTAAGACGGGTGAGATATTCAGGTTCTGAGGAGAAATAGTCATGGATGAAAGATTTGACCTTATAGAAGAAAAGCTTGAGGAACTTGCAACAAAGCTTGAGGAGATATCCTGCAAGGTGGATTCTGTGTCAAGCGATATTGAAACAGACGTTGAAAATGCCGTTGAATCTGCAATTTCCGACCTTTCATGCGATCTTGAAGGCACAGTTGAAGATGCACTGTCAAACGTAAACGTTGGACAATCACCTCTTATTACGGTTTTTTCACAGGATAAAAAATTCATTATTCCCGCATATGCCTTCGAAGCGCGCAGAAAGAAGAACGGGGAAGAACCTTATCTTATAATCGCCCAAGCTTCTCCTTCCGGAAACACAAGAGTTGTCGGCAGATACGACAATAAGGACGCCGCGCTTTCAGAGATGCAAAAAATATTCAAGGCTGTTTACGGCGGACCCAAATTTTACGAAATAAAATAAACAAACCAGGAGAATATATACTATGAAACTTTCAGTACTTGCTAACCTTTACGGTGCAAAATCTCTCGAAGAAACACTTCAGATACTCACGTCCCTCGGCGTACATACCGCAGAGATCGGTGCAGGCGGATACCCCGGTAAAGCTCACTGCAACCCCGCTGAACTTCTTGCCGACGAAAAGAAGCTTGACGAATTTGTGGCTCTCTTTAAAAAGTATGACGTTGAAATATGCGCTCTTGCTTGCCATGGAAACCCCCTCCACCCGGATAAGGCAACTGCCGAAATGTACGATACAGACTTCAAAAACGCCGTTCTCCTCGCTGAGAAGATAGGCGTTGACACAGTTATCACTTTCTCAGGATGCCCAGGTGATTCCGACAATGCAACTTATCCCAACTGGGTAACATGCCCTTGGCCGGATGATTTTCTCAAGATACTTGATTGGCAGTGGAACGAAAAGCTTATTCCTTATTGGAAGGAAACAGGAGCTTTTGCTCTCGCTCACGGCGTAACACATATCGCATTTGAAATGCATCCCGGATTCTGTGTATATAACCCGGAAACTCTTCTCAAGCTTCGTGCAGCAGTAGGTGACGTTATAGGAGCAAACTTTGACCCCTCTCACCTTATCTGGCAGGGAATGGACCCGGTAGCAGCTATAAGAGAGCTCAAGGGAGCTATCTACCACGTTCACGCAAAGGATACCAAGATAGACAAATATAACACTGCAAAGAACGGTGTGCTCGATACAAAGCACTACAGCGATGAGCTCAACCGCGCATGGGTATTCAGAACAGTCGGATACGGTAACCCCGAAAGCTACTGGAGAGATCTCGTAAGCAATCTCCGCCTCTGCGGATATGACAAGGTTCTTTCCATTGAGCACGAGGACAGCGTCATGACCATAGACGAAGGTCTCAGAAAGGCAGTTTCCTTCCTCAAAGATGTTATCATAGAAGAAGAGAAACCCACAACGATGAGCTGGGCTTAAGTCGTATTTCACAAATAAACTTATATTCTGTATAAAAAAATGTCGATTTATAAGTATTGACAAGAAACAAGTTTTATGATATAATATTAAATAGTTAATGGCACGTGTAACCGGCGGATAAGTGGAGTACCACAGGGGAGCACCTGCTTAATATGCCGACCGCCTGGGCATTCCTATCCCCTAAAGGGATAAGAATGCCCATTTTGATTTTTACGGAGGTTTTTTATGAAAAAAGTTGCTGTTATCATGGGAAGCGATAGTGATCTTCCCGTAGTCGAAAAAGCTATCAACGTCCTCAAAAAGTTCGAGGTGCCCTTTGAGGTACATGTATATTCTGCCCACAGAACGCCCGACGAGGCAATTTCTTTTGCGCGCAATGCGTCTTCCTCCGGCTTCGGAGTAATAATCGGCGCAGCCGGAAAGGCTGCTCATTTGGCAGGTGTACTTGCGGCCAACACAGTGTTGCCGGTGGTAGGCCTGCCTGTTAAGTCTTCCACTATGGACGGGCTTGACTCTCTTCTTTCCACGGTTCAGATGCCTACGGGAATACCCGTGGCTACGGTTGCAATAGACGGTGCGGCAAACGCGGCGCTTCTTGCAATTCAGATACTTGCCCTCTGTGATGCAGAGCTTACAGCAAAGCTTAAAGAAAGCAGAGCAGCAGATACGGCTGCAGTCATCGAAAAAGACAGAGCTGTTGCCGCAAAATACAATGTTTAAATTATACTAAAATATAAATTTTCAAGGAGTACTGACATGAAAAATATCAGTGAAAGCAAAAGCTACAAGGATGCAGGTGTCGATATAACAGCCGGCTACCGTGCGGTTGAACTTATGAAGTCTCATATTGCCGCTACAAAAACTCCCGGTGTATTCTCGGGTATCGGCGGTTTCGGCGGTCTTTTTAAGCCGGACCTCACAGGAATGACAGAGCCCGTTCTCGTAAGCGGAACCGACGGCGTAGGAACAAAGCTCAAGCTTGCGTTTATTCTTGACAAGCACGATACAGTCGGAATCGACTGCGTTGCTATGTGTGTCAACGATATAATTTGTTGCGGCGCAAGGCCTCTCTTTTTCCTTGACTATATAGCTTGCGGAAAGAACGTTCCCGAAAAGATAGCTGAGATAGTAAAAGGTGTGGCTGACGGTTGCGTTCAGTCAGGAGCCGCTCTTATAGGTGGTGAAACTGCAGAAATGCCCGGATTTTATCCCGTAGACGAATATGATCTCGCAGGCTTCGCGGTAGGCATAGTTGACAGATCCAAAATACTTGATAACACTTCTATTGAGGAGGGCGACGTTATTATAGCACTTCCTTCAAGCGGTGTGCACTCTAACGGATTTTCACTTGTAAGACGTGTATTCGACGTTGAAAACAAGAACATCACGGCTCCCGTAGCAGAGCTCGGCGGCAGATCACTCGGAGAGACCCTCCTTACTCCTACAAAGATATACGTAAAGCCCATGGTAGCTCTCTTCGATGAAGTGAAGGTAAAAGCAGTATCCCATATTACAGGCGGCGGTTTCTATGAAAACATACCGAGAAGCCTTCCCTCGGGATTCAGCGCAAAGATCGAAAAGAGCTCTGTAAGAATACTCCCCATATTTGATCTTCTCGCAAAAGAAGGTAACATTCCCGAAAGAGATATGTTCAATACATTTAACATGGGTGTAGGCATGAGCATAGTAGTTTCCAAAAATGATGCCGATAAGGCTCTTCAAATCCTCAAAGCCAACGGAGAAGACGCGTATATCATCGGTGAAGCTGTAAAGGGTGACGCGGGGGTAATCATATGCTGACACCCGAACGCAAGATACGCATTGCGGTTTTTGTTTCCGGAGGCGGAACAAATCTACAGGCACTTATGGATGCACAGAAGAGCGGAATCATAAAAAGCGGTGAGATCGTACATGTTGTTTCCGATACCGCTGACGCATATGCGCTCGAGCGTGCACAGAATAATGGGATCGACACCACTGTCGTAGACAGAAAAAAATACCCGGACAGAGAATCATTTGAAAAAAAGCTTATTGAAACCCTTAAGAGTAACAATATCGAGCTTATTATTCTCGCAGGATTTATGAGGATACTCGGAAGCGAGATCATACGCGAATATGAAAACAGAATGATCAACGTTCATCCTTCGCTTATTCCGTCATTCTGCGGCAAGGGCTTTTATGGGCTCAAGGTGCATGAAGCGGCGCTCGCATACGGAGTTAAGGTCACCGGTGCTACCGTTCATTACGTGAACGAGATCCCCGACGGTGGAAAAATAATTTTACAGAAAGCAGTAGCGATCAAAAAAGACGATACGCCCGAAAGCCTTCAGGTGCGCGTTATGAAGCGTGCGGAATGGCTCATCCTCCCCAAGGCTACCGAAATGGTGTGTAAAGAACTTTTAAAAGGAGAAAAGTAATGAATATATACGAAATTAAAAGCATCGGTGAAAGAATAAAGGGAAACTCTTACGTGGGAAGAGGCATAGTCATAGGAAAAACCGAGGACGGAGAAAAGGCGGTTACCGCATATTTCATAATGGGAAGAAGCGAGAATAGCCGAAATCGCATATTTACCGAAAACGGCGAAGATGTTACTATCTATCCGTACGATGCAAGCAAGGTTTCCGATCCTTCGCTTATCATCTATTCGCCCATAAGAAAATATAACAATTCACTTGTTGTAACAAACGGCGACCAGACGGATACCGTAGTTGAAGGTCTTAAGGCAGGAAAGTGCTTCTACGAATCTCTCAAATCAAGAGAATTCGAGCCGGACGTTCCAAACTTCACGCCCAGAATCAGCGGTATTATGAATTTCTCGGGCAATTCGTTTGATTATGAAATGAGTATACTTAAGAGCGAAAACGAAACGGGTGACGAATGTGCAAGATACACCTATTCTTACGTACCTCTTAACGGACTCGGACATTTTATCCACACGTACGTATGTGACGGAAACCCCATCCCTACGTTTGTCGGAGAACCCGAAAGAGTATCTGTGCCCAATGATATAGATGAGCTTACAAACGATATCTGGACAAATCTCGACGAGAATAACAAGATATCTCTTTACGTAAGATATATCGACCTCAAGACAGGAAAAGCAGAAAACAGAATGATAAACAAAAACGCTGATTAAAGGAGTATGTTATGAAAGAATTTGAACTTAAATACGGCTGTAACCCTAACCAGAAGCCCGCAAGAATTTTTATGGATGAAGGAGAGCTTCCTATAGAAGTGCTCAACGGCAGACCCGGATATATAAACTTCCTTGATGCTTTCAACGCATGGCAGCTTGTAAAAGAACTCAAGGATGTTCTCGGACTTCCTGCCGCTACATCGTTTAAGCACGTAAGTCCCACTTCGGCAGCAGTTGGAGTAAAGCTCAGTGAAAACCTTAAGAAGGCGTGCTTTGTAGATGATATAGAAGGGCTTGACGATTCTCCCATCGCTTGTGCATACGCAAGAGCGAGAGGTACTGATAGAATGTGCTCATTCGGTGACTGGGTAGCTCTCAGTGACGTTTGCGATGCTGTAACAGCTACGATGCTCGCGCGTGAGGTTTCCGACGGAATCATCGCTCCCGGTTACACGGACGAAGCGCTTGAGATCCTCAAGACAAAAAGAAAGGGAACATATAACGTTGTCAAGATAGACCCCGACTATAAGCCCGCCCCTATCGAGCGTAAGCACGTATTCGGAATCACCTTTGAGCAGGGAAGAAACGAATTCAGAATAGATGAGGCGCTCCTCTCCAATATAGTTACAGAAAACAAAGAGCTCCCCAAGGAAGCCGTAAGAGACCTTATAATTTCTCTTATAACCCTTAAATATACGCAGTCTAACTCTGTTTGCTATGCTTACGATGGACAGGCTATAGGCGTAGGTGCCGGTCAGCAGTCGAGAATACACTGCACAAGACTTGCCGGAACAAAGGCAGATACATGGCATCTCAGACAGCATCCGAAGGTACTCGCCCTTCCTTTCAAGGATGATATAAAGAGACCTGACAGAGATAATGCGATAGACGGATATATAAACAAAAATGAGGAAGACGTATGCTCTGACGGAGTATGGCAGAGATATTTCAGCAAACAGCCCGAACCTCTTACCAAGGAAGAGGCTGACGCATACCTCGCAAATATCACCGGCGTTTCTATAGGAAGCGACGCCTTCTTCCCGTTTGACGACAATATAGAAAGAGCTAAGAGAAGCGGTGTAAGCTATATAGCTGAACCCGGCGGATCGGTAAGAGACGACGTTGTTATAGATTGCTGCAATAAATACGGAATAGTAATGGCATTCACAGGAATGAGACTTTTCCACCATTAATTCTAACAATATACCCGCGGAGGATACACAATTATGTTTTTTGATAAACTCGAACAGTATGATGCAGAGGTCTTTGCCGCTTGCAACAACGAACTTAAAAGACAGCAGCACAATATTGAACTTATAGCTTCCGAAAATATCGTTTCCGAGGCTGTTCTCATGGCCGCAGGCACTGTACTTACAAACAAATATGCTGAAGGCTATCCTTCAAAAAGATACTACGGCGGTTGCTACTGCGTTGACGTAGTGGAAGAGATCGCAAGAGAGCGCGCTAAAAAACTTTTCGGCGCTGAGCACGCTAACGTTCAGCCTCACAGCGGCGCAAACGCAAATCTTGCCGTATTCTTTGCACTTGTAAAACCCGGCGATACTGTAATGGGTATGAATCTCGCACACGGCGGACACCTTTCACACGGTTCTCCCGTAAATATTTCGGGTAAATACTTCAATATAGTTCCTTACGGTGTAAATGACGATACTCAGATGATCGACTATGATGAAATGAGAAGAATTGCTCTTGAGTGTAAGCCCAAGCTCATCGTTGTCGGTGCCAGCGCTTACTCCAGAGTTATAGACTTTGCAAAATGCCGTGAGATCGCAGATGAGGTCGGTGCATATCTTATGGTAGATATGGCACACATAGCAGGCCTCGTCGCAGCCGGTGTTCACCCTAATCCGGTGCCCTACGCTCACGTTGTTACGACAACAACGCACAAAACACTCAGAGGACCGAGAGGCGGACTCATTCTTTGTAAGGAAGAACTTGCAAAGCAGATAGATAAAGCTGTTTTCCCCGGTACTCAGGGCGGTCCTCTTATGCATATAATTGCAGCAAAAGCGGTTGCTTTCGGTGAAGCTCTTACAGATGAATTCAAAGAATATCAGAAGAAGATAGCAAGCAATGCGGCTGTTCTTGCCAAGGCTCTTCTTGAAGAGGGCTTTAACCTTGTTTCGGGAGGAACGGACAACCATCTTATGCTCGTGGATCTCCGCCCCTTCGGAGTCACAGGCAAGGAGCTTGAAAAGAGACTCGATGAAGTTCATATCACTGTTAATAAGAACGCCATTCCCAATGACCCCGAAAGCCCGTTTGTTACAAGCGGTATCAGAATCGGTACTCCTGCAGTAACCTCCAGAGGATTCGGTGAGAACGAGATGCTCAAGATAGCAAAATGGATAAAGGATATAACAGTAGATTTTGAAGGAAGCAAGGACAGAGTTTGTGCAGAGGTCGTTGCTCTTTGCGAAAAATTCCCGATATACGAATAAAATATTCAGGAGTGTATTATGAAGTTAATGGTCATAGGCGGAGGCGGTCGCGAACACGCCATAATCAAAAAACTTAACGAAAACCCTTCAGTTGAAAAAATATATGCTCTTCCCGGTAATGCAGGGATGAAAAACGATGCCGAATGTATAGCTATCGGAGCAAAAGACATCCCGGCAATCGTTGACTTTGCAAAGAAAAATTCGATCGACTTTGCAGTTGTCGCTCCGGACGATCCTCTTGTTCTCGGATGTGTTGACGAGCTAAGCAAGATCGGCATCCCTTGCTTCGGTCCGGATAGCAAGGCGGCTATCATAGAAGGAAGCAAGGTCTTTTCGAAAGACCTTATGAAGAAGTACGGAATTCCTACCGCAACCTATGAAACGTTTTCGGACGAGGACACCGCGCTTGCATATCTTGACACCGTAACTGCTCCTATTGTTGTAAAGGCCGACGGCCTTGCGCTCGGTAAGGGAGTTATAATAGCTCAGACTATAGACGAAGCCAAGGAAGCTGTATTCTCAATGATGCGCGATAAGGTGTTCGGAGAGAGCGGAAGCCATATAGTGATCGAAGAATTCCTTACGGGACCGGAGGTTTCAGTGCTTGCTTTTACAGACGGAAAAACTCTTGTACCCATGGTTTCTTCTATGGACCACAAGAGAGCGCTCGACGGTGACAAGGGCTTGAATACGGGAGGAATGGGCACTATAGCTCCTAATCCGTATTATACAAACGATATTGCGGCAGAATGCATGGAAAAGATATTTATACCAACAATGAATGCAATGAATGCCGAGGGAAGAAAATTCAAAGGATGTCTCTACTTTGGACTAATGCTTACTCCGAACGGCCCTAAGGTCATTGAATACAACTGCCGCTTCGGAGATCCGGAAACTCAAGTGGTTCTTCCTTTGCTTAAAAGCGATCTCCTCAATATCATGCTCGCTGTGGCAAATGAAAGCCTTGACGCTTCTATGGTGGAATTCTCAAATGAAAGCGCTTGTTGCGTGGTAATGGCATCAAACGGATATCCGCAAAAATACAACACCGGCTTTGAGATCACTATCGAAGACGGGGTTGACGCACAGGTATATATCGCAGGCGCCAAGAACGGTGAGAATGGCAGCATACTTACCGCCGGAGGAAGAGTCCTCGGAGTTACCGCGGTCGCAGATACCCTCGGGAACGCTGTAAGTAAAGCCTACACAGAGGTCAAAAAGGTCAACTTTGACAATGCTTTCTACAGAAAAGACATTGGTAAGCGCGCACTTGCCGCACTTGCCGCTGAATAAACAGGAGGACATATGGTTTACAGAATATACGTTGAAAAAAAGAGCGGACTCGATCATGAGGCGAGAGCCCTTTGCTCTGACATCAATTCTTTGCTCGGAATAAAAAATCTCAAGGACGTTCGCGTTATAAACAGATATGACGTAGAAAACATTGAGAGGGAGCTTTTCGAATATTGCATAAATACCGTTTTTTCCGAGCCTCAGCTTGATGACGTTTACACCGAGCTTCCGAAAGCAGACGCAAAAGTTTTTGCAACAGAATATCTTCCCGGTCAATTTGATCAAAGAGCCGATTCCGCTTCTCAGTGTATTCAGCTTATTTCAAAAGGGGACAGACCTCTTGTAAAGAGTGCTAAGGTATATATGCTTTACGGAGATATTTCCGAATCCGATTTTGATACCGTAAAGAAGTACGTTATAAACCCCGTTGAAGCCAGAGAAGCTGAGCTGTGCACTTATGAAACAATAAAAGCAGAATACTCTGTTCCGGAAAGCGTTCCCGTACTTAATGGCTTTATCGGATATTCAGAATCCGAGCTTGCTGATTTCATATCGGCGTACGGACTTGCTATGGACAAGGACGATATAAAATTCTGCCAGAATTATTTTATATCCGAAAAGCGTGATCCTACGCTCACCGAAATAAGAATGATCGATACATATTGGTCGGATCACTGCAGACATACTACTTTCCTTACAAATATATCTTCGGTAAAGTTTGAATCCGAGCTTCACCAAAAGGCGTGGGATAAATATATGTCTATAAGAAAAGATCTCGGCAGAACAAAGCCTATAACTCTTATGGATCTCGCAACCATCACCGTCAAGGCACTCAAGGCAGAAGGAAGACTCAATAAGCTTGACGAATCGGAAGAAATAAATGCTTGTACGGTCAAGATCAACGTAAACGTAGAAGGTAAAAATGAGGATTGGCTGCTTCTCTTCAAGAACGAAACGCATAACCATCCTACCGAGATCGAGCCCTTCGGAGGAGCCGCTACTTGTATAGGCGGTGCGATCCGTGACCCGCTTTCGGGGCGCTCTTACGTTTACGGTGCAATGCGTGTAACGGGTGCTGCCGACCCCACAACTCCGATCAGTGAAACTATCCCCGGCAAGCTTCCTCAGAGAAAAATATGTATTACCGCGGCAAACGGATATTCCTCATACGGAAACCAGATAGGACTTGCAACGGGACAGGTAGACGAGCTCTATCATCCCGGATACGCCGCAAAGAGAATGGAGATCGGTGCCGTAGTGGCTGCCGCTCCCGCAGAAAACGTACGCCGTGAGGCTCCTCTTCCCGGTGACGTTGTCATTCTTATAGGCGGAAGGACCGGACGTGATGGATGCGGAGGTGCTACAGGCTCTTCGAAATCTCATAGCGTTCAGTCTCTTACACAGTGCGGTGCAGAAGTACAGAAGGGAAATGCACCCGAAGAAAGAAAGCTCCAACGCTTCTTCAGAAGAAAAGACGCAACCCTGCTCATCAAACGTTGTAACGACTTTGGTGCGGGCGGTGTTTCTGTCGCTATAGGAGAGCTTGCAGACGGACTTAAGATCGATCTTAACAAAGTACCCAAAAAATACGAGGGACTTGACGGAACAGAGCTCGCAATAAGCGAATCACAGGAAAGAATGGCAGTTGTCGTAGCACGCGAAGATGCAGAAACGCTTCTCGCAATTGCCGCCGAAGAAAATATCGAGGCGACAAAGGTTGCCGACGTCACTGATGACAACCGCCTTACAATGTATTGGAACGGAAACGCCATCGTTGATATTTCAAGAGATTTCCTCAACTCAAACGGTGCGCCCAAAACTATAGATATAGCTCCCAAAGCTCCCGAATCGTTTGCTAAATCTACAGACAACTCTTTCAGAAAAAATATCCTGAAGCTCGCTTCGGATCTTAACGTATGTTCAAAGAGAGGGCTCTCAGAGAGATTTGACTCTACTATCGGGGCCGGTACGGTGCTCATGCCGTTCGGCGGAAAGTATCAGCTTACACCCGCACTTGCAATGGTGCAGAAGGTCTCGGTGGAATCCAAGGATACCGATACGTGCTCGTTTATGGCATACGGCTTCAATCCTTATATTTCCGAAAAGAGCCCTTACCACGGTGCTTATCTCGCAGTTATAGAATCAGTATCGAAGCTTATCGCATCCGGTGCTTCGTTTGAAGACGTTTACCTCACCTTCCAGGAGTATTTCGAAAAGCCTTTGAAGGATCCTACAAGATGGGGTAAGCCTCTTGCCGCTCTCCTCGGAGCAATGATGGCACAGATGGAGCTCAAAATAGCTTCTATAGGCGGAAAAGACTCGATGAGCGGATCCTTTGAACAGATGAACGTTCCTCCCACTCTCGTTTCCTTTGCCGTTACTACGGGAAATATAAAGGACGTAACCTCCCCCGAATTCAAAAAAGCCGGAAGCAAGGTAGCGCTCTTTATGCCGGAATACGATGAAAACGGACTTCCCGTCACGGATAGCGTTGTTTCTCTCTTTGATCGTGTGAATTCGCTTGTAAAAGACGGAAAGGTCCTTGCGGCGTCGACTCCGGGATTTGGCGGAGTTGCAGAAGCTGTAATGAAGATGACGTTTGGAAATAAGATAGGATTTAAGTTCAACGACGATATTGCTGCGGATACCATATTCGGTTATTCTTACGGTTCATTCGTAATTGAATGCGCAGATGAGATTCCCGAAGACGCAATATTCCTCGGCGAAACAACCGCAACCGAAGAGCTCTCGGCACTCGGAGAGACTGTTTCTGTAGATGATCTTATTTCCGAATATGAATCAAAGCTTGAATCGGTATATCCTTCTTATACGTCTGCTGAGCGAAAGACGTATACCGCATACTCGTATGAAACCAAAGAAAGAAAAGCTCCGGCTTTTATTACCTCAAAGCCTAAAGTGGTAATTCCCGTATTCCCGGGTACCAACTGCGAATATGACAGCGCAAAGGCAGTAGAAGCAGCCGGTGCAAGCGCGGAGATATACGTTGTAAAGAATCTCACCTCCGCAGACGTTGCGCGCTCTGTCGACGATTTTTCTAAGCTTATAAACGGATCTCAGGTAGTCTTTATTCCCGGTGGATTCTCAGGCGGAGACGAGCCGGACGGATCGGGTAAATTCATAACGGCATTCTTCAGAAATCCTTCCGTAAAAGCAGCCGTAGAAGATCTTATGGATAACAGAGGCGGCCTTATGTGCGGCATATGTAACGGTTTCCAGGCACTTATAAAGCTCGGTCTCGTTCCTTACGGAAAAACAATCGACACCGACGAAAGTTGCCCGACCCTTACTTATAACACGATAGGACGCCACCAGTCCAGACTCGTACGCACAAGAATAGCCTCTAACAAATCTCCTTGGCTTTCTTCGGTAAACGTAGGAGATATCATAACCGTTCCGATATCTCACGGTGAAGGACGCTTCCTTGCTGATGAAAAAACTGTTGCAGAGCTTGCAAGAAACGGTCAGATCGCTACTCAGTACGTCGATTTTGACGGAAATCCTACGTCGGATATTCTTTTCAATCCCAACAACTCCGTATGTGCTATTGAAGGCATTACATCTCCCGACGGAAGAGTTCTCGGAAAAATGGGACACTCAGAAAGAATAGGAAAAGGACTTTACAAAAACGTACCGGGCGAAACGGATATAAAAATGTTCGCTTCGGCAGTAAAATATTTTAAAGGTCTTTAATTTCCAATAACGTTTTTTATGAAGGCTGTCGTGCAGGTCACGACAGCCTTCGCCTTATTTTACCAAGCGCAGGTTACTGCTTCTGCTGAATAACAACAAGCGCGCCTTGTCAATACTCCTTTCAAGCTCAAAGAGCAAAAATGCAAGTAAAAAACGTTCATTCGTTTTCCTTGCTTTTGAAAGGAATCGGATTAAATGTATTATAACAAGGTGGAGATCTGCGGCATAAATACTAACGACCTTAAAATACTGAGCGATGAAGAAAAGACAGATCTGTTAAAGAAAACAAAGGAAGGAGACGAAAAAGCAAGGGAAGAGCTCATATACGGAAATTTGAGACTCGTCCTCAGCGTTATACAAAAATTCGCGGGAAGAAAGGAAAGCATAGACGATATTTTTCAGGTGGGATGTATAGGACTTATAAAAGCTATAGACAATTTCAATATTGATCTTGATGTGAAATTCAGCACCTATGCAGTACCGATGATAATAGGCGAGATAAGACGTTATCTTCGCGATAACAATGCGATCAGAATATCACGCTCTGTAAGAGACCTTGCTTACAAAGCACTCTCCGTAAGAGAAGAGCTGATGAAAGAAAAAGAAACAGAGCCTACTCCCGAGGAGATAGCAAAAATACTCGGAGAAGATAAGATAAGTGTTATAAAGGCCATGGAGGCAGTTATAGAGCCGATATCACTTTACGAACCCGTCTTCAACGAAAGCGGCGATTCTGTATACGTAATAGATCAGATAAGCGACACTTCCGAAAGTGAGGAGGCATGGCACGAAAGCGTCGCCCTGCGTGAAGCACTCGAAACGCTTGGAAGCAGAGAAAAAAGAATAATTAAAATGAGATTTTACGAAAACAAAACGCAAATGGAGATAGCGGGGGAAATAGGAATATCGCAAGCTCAGGTATCACGGCTTGAGAAGGGAGCGCTGACCAAGCTCAAAAAAAGGATGCAGGTATAAAATAATTCAGGCAGCATATCATTATTGCGGAGGTGATATTTTGATAGAATTCTCTCTGCTCTTATATGCTGCCGCTTTTCTTTTTTCGGCATTTTTTCCGAGCTCGTTCGCAATAGAATATGCCTCCGCATGTATCGTTCACGAGTGGGGGCACATTTTTTGCGGATCATTGCTAAAAATATATACAAGCCGACCAAAGCTGAAATTTTTACGCGCAGTCATAAGCCTTAAAACTGATGATTGCTTACTGACTGTCCTCATAGCGCTTTTTGGACCAATAGCCAACATTTTGTCTTCGATACTGTGCCTTTTATTTAGTAATAAAAGCCTATATCCGTTTTCTGTGATATCCTTTTTTCTTGCTATCATCAATCTGATGCCTGTACGTTCACTCGACGGCTACGTAATATTAAAGTCCGCTCTTTCCGACGTTTTTGGCTTAAGATCTGCAACCCAAATTGCCGATATCCTCTCGGATATAATACTTACGGTATGTATCGCTGTTTCCTCGTACAGAATGATAAAATACGGTGACTCTGCACTTGCGTATCTGTTTTTTATAAGCTGCGTATTCAAATGCAGAAGAAATCAAAAAAGCAATACAAGTATAAATTGGAACGCAAGAATTAAAGAGGAAGGCGGAGTTTAACAAAGGATTTGGTTTAAATATTTAAAATACTTGCGAATTACCGAATTTTATTAGAACTAATGGTGAATTTTTAGGAAATTTCAAAAAAGGTATTGCAATTTTGCGTATTTTTTGATACAATATTATACGGATATTAGGCTAATACGCAGACAAGCCCAAAAGCAGACTGTGGGATAACCGTTCCAATATATTTTTTTATCATTTATGAAGGGTATTTATGTGGAATGGAAAACAACGTACTTATAGAATTCAAGAATATAAGTAAAGAGTTCGACGGCGAGCAGGTGCTCAAAGGTATCGATCTCACAATTTACGACAAAGAATTTGTAACACTTCTCGGTCCTTCCGGATGCGGAAAGACCACTACCTTGCGTATACTTGCGGGATTTGAGACCGCGGATTCGGGTGAGGTGTATTTTGACGGCGCGAGAATAGATAACGTTCCCCCGCACAAAAGACCTCTTAATACCGTATTCCAGAAGTATGCGCTTTTTCCGCATTTGAACGTCTTTGAAAACATTGCCTTCGGCCTTCGCCTGAAAAAGCTTCCTCATGAAGAAGTCGTTAAAAAGGTAAAGGATATGCTCTCTATGGTAAATCTCAAAGGCTTTGAGCGCAGAAGCATCGCAACGCTTTCGGGCGGTCAGCAACAGCGTGTTGCAATCGCGCGCGCACTTATAAACAATCCCAAGGTCCTTCTGCTCGACGAGCCGCTCGGCGCGCTTGACCTTAAGCTTCGCAAGGACATGCAGAATGAACTTAAAAACATTCAGCACGAAACGGGCATTACCTTTATTTACGTAACTCACGATCAGGAAGAAGCCCTTTCCATGTCCGACAAGATCGTCGTAATGGCAGACGGCTGTATACAGCAGATAGGCACTCCCACAGATATATACAACGAGCCCAAAAACGCCTTTGTAGCCGACTTTATCGGTGAAAGTAATATTCTTGACGGTGTTATGATTGATGAC
>SVRJ01000051.1 GCA_015064885.1 Oscillospiraceae bacterium | reverse complement strand
CTGTAAAGGCATAGTCAATCACGGCTTTGCAGGATTCATATGCGTATCCTTGCCGCCAAAAACTGCGGTTATATATCCATCCCATTTCATATACACCTTCGCCGGCTTCATTGAACAGGATGTATCCAATCACTTTGTTGCTTTCTTTATGTACCGCTGCAACCGCACCTTTTCGACCGATGCAAAAGGAAGTCAAAAACTCCTTTGTTTTTTCAAAGTCGTATGCCGGTTCGCAGTTCTCCATTGTTTCATCATCACCGAAGATTTCGTGCAGATCAGCGGCATCCTCCGGTGTGAAATCACGAATTATCATTCGTGGGGTTTCGATATTCATATTATCCTTCTTCCAAATCCCATTCGTACACCTTTTCGATGGTTTTATCGTCCTGCATTTTTATTATGAAATTGCCGTTCAATATTTCTTCTTTTCCATTTCTTGAATACATCAAAAAGTACGTGGAAGTTAAATATTGTTTGTATCTTCTTGCATTATACACATTTACCCCAAGCAATTCGACAGGTTCTTCAATAATCACTTTGTTACTCGCAAGTGCCTTTGCAACTATGCGCTCTGTTTCCTCGGCATATCTCAACACCGCTTCCTTCATTGCGGAATCAGAGTTACACGAAATGTCGCCAATGCTTTCGCTTGTCGCATTTGCTTCAAAAACGGATTTTACTTGTTCCGTAAATTGAATCGCATAGAACAGCGCACCGGAATAATAGTTTGAAATTCTGATTGGAAAATAAAATCCACAATCGGAAAGCTGTACGTTCATAGAAGCAAACAATTCATCTGCTTTTGATGAATCAAACTGCTTTAACGCCTGCCATTCTACATAGTTAGCACTTCCTTCAAGTTTTTCTATGTTGCTCTCATATTGGAACTCATAGGGGAATTTCTCTTGGCGGTACTTTCTGTATCTTGCGAATGTTTCAGCTTTTTCGGCACCATAACATTTGTACAAATCCAGCAACAGTTTGTTCTCTCGCAACTTGATTGACAAATTTTCTTCATCGTATTTATAGTAAATTAGCGCCTTTAATTCATTAACGCAAATATCCCAATGATTTGCATATTGGAAGGCGTGGAACATTTCGTGTATGATTTTGGATGTAAGCACTGTAACATTCGGAGTACCCATAACATTCCAAATAGCAATATATTCCCCTTCGTAAAAAATGGCTGTATTAGCAACAAAGTCAGAGGTTTTCTCAATATATTTGCCGTCAAAGAAACACTCGGTTTCGTTATACAATGCGAATTTTGTTGGTGCAAACCCCTTCCATATCGAATCGAAGTTGATTTTTTTGATGTTATTGTAAATCTGTTGATACAATTTTTCTAAATTCATTATTATGACCTCGTTATATCAAATCTATCTTTCTCCCAATTTTCATATCCTGCCGCCACTTTGGAGCTTATACTTCCGGCAATCTTTGGTGACACCGCATTTGCTTTATTTTATTATATCATTACACGTCTGCCTTTGTCAACAGATTTTCAGATAATAAAAGAAATTTTCGAAAAACTGTTTACTTTTTTGCGCCTTTGTGCTATAATAGGCGTAGGTGAAAAGGAGGCGTGAAAAATGCTTATTACCGTAGATTGCGGAACGACAAATATGAGATGCCGTCTTTATGACGGTAGGAATATGATATATGAGACAAAACGCAAGGCGGGCGTAAGGAACACCGCCTTCGACGGAACGGCGGATTTTCTTCGCGTGTCGCTCAAGGGGTGCATAGAGGATATCCTGAGGGATAATTCTCTTTGTGAAAAGGACGTAGAGATAATAATAGCCTCCGGAACGCTTGCTTCCGACGTAGGAATATACAGAGAGACCTCGCATGCGGTGTGTCCCGCAGGAGTTGACGACAGTGTAAGACAGGCGCGGCTTGTTAAGATGGAGGATATTACTGATATTCCGATATTTTTTATACCCGGGGTGAAGACGCTTCCGGACAAGGGTGAAACGGACGAGGAGAGGAGAATAGAGCTTGCCGACTCAATGAGCGGTGAGGAATGCGAGATATACGGTATAATCGAGTCGCTCGGAATTAAGGAAGACTTTATCTGTGTGCTTCCCGGCTCATATCTTAAGAGCATGGAGGTAAGCGCGGATGGAAGGATAGAAAGTATAAAGACGGGTATGTGCGGAGAGTTTATAGCCGCAATGTCAGAGCACACCATGCTAAAGAAATCGCTTCCCGCCCCGGTCCTCAAAGAGATAAATGCAGAAAAGCTTATATTCGGATTTGAATACTGCAAGACGCACGGGGTTTCTCCCACGCTTATAAAAACGCGAAACGCGATCCTCCATCTCGGAATGAGTCAAAACGATGCCGCTAATTTCTTTGTCGGTGCCATTCTTTATGATGACGTTCTTATAAGCGCAAGACTGTGTAAGAACGGCAAGCCGGTAGTTGTCGGAGGCTCGGATCCTCTGCGCTCTGTGTTTGCTATACTTCTTTCCCACGTAGGTGTCGGGAATATAATAAAGCTCGACAGCGAAACGTCACGGCTCGCACCGAATTTCGGAGCTATGCAGGTCTATAAGAGATTTCTTGAGCTTAATAAATGAAATCATCCCGGTATACCGTTGTCCGTAAAGGAGAGGTGTACCGGGAATTTTTTGTATTAAATATTTGCGGTGCTTTCAAAAGTTCAGGTAACCGAATAAAGCTCCTTCGCCTTCTTCAGGCTTTCGATCGGATCTCCCACGGGTCTGTATTCGAGCCCGCAGTAGCCTTCATATCCCGCTTCGTCTACCTTGGCGAATATAACCTTATAATCGTTTTCTCCGTATTGAAGATCTATTCTTCCGGGATGGCCTGCAGAGTGAAGGTGCGCTATAAGGTCGAGATTGTTTACGATATTCGGGATTATGTTTCCTTCCATGACCTGCTGATGATAAATATCGTATATGAGCTTTACGTTTTTGTGGTTTACCTCTCTTATTATATCAAAGCCTTCCTTCGACGACCATAAATAGTAGCCCGGGTGATTGACATATGTGTTGAGCGGCTCGGGCATTACGGTGATACCGTATTCCTCAAGTATCGGGACAGCACACATAAGGGTATCCACAATTGCCTTGTGCTGTTCTTCTCTCGGTCTTCCGCTGTCGGCTCCTACCTGAGTTATAAGCTTTTTTACACCTAGGACGCTTGCCGCCTCGCAGCTTTCACGAAGACCGTCAAGCCAAAGACTTCTGTGCTCGGGTGTTGTCATGCGGAATTCGGACGTACACATGGACAGAAGCTTTACTCCCGTGCTGTCGAGAGTTCTTCTGACAGACGGAAGGTCAAGAGATTTCCAGTTATACGTTTCGGCAGCATCAAATCCGAGAGAGGCGATAGTCTCTATGGCTTCGCAAAAGTCAACTCCTTTGAAAAAACACGGAACGGGTACGCAGAGCTTCATTTTGATTCCTCCTTGAGTTCTCTGTTATTGTTTATATTATAGCACAATGACCGAGTGATGTCAAGGAGATTTTTATGGCAGTGCGATTTATTTTTAAAGCTCGTCAGAGGTGTTTTCGAGGAGTGACATTGATATTTCCAGATTGCCGTTTCTTATACGGAGGGCATCTATCATCTCTTTTTCTTTTGACGGATCCTTCAAGGATATATTATATTTCAGCTTGAACAGAGATCCCATATTAGATGTTTTTACACTTGTCAGCATATGATATGACGTGTATTTTTCAAATATACCGTCAAATACGTCAGTGTAGTTAAGGTCCTCGGGAATAGTTATTTTAAGAGTACGCTCCTTTCTGCTGCCTCCTCTTTTCCCAAATCCGATAAGCTGGAGAATAAGCATTACCAGGCAGAGAATGAGCGTGAATAAAACGGCATAAGCTATGTATCCCATTCCGCATATCAGACCTGCACCCATAGCGAGAAATATATTTGCAATTTCCTTTGCGCTTCCCGGGGCCGATCTGAATCTTACAAGGCTGAACGCACCCGCGACCGCCACACCGGCACCGATGTTTCCGTTTACCATCATTATAACAACGCATACTACACACGGAATAAGCGCAAGAGTGAGAAGAAAGCTTCCGGTATAGCGATTCCTGTAGGTATAGACGATTGCTATAAATAATCCGAGAAGGAGGGATGAAAAAACGCAAATAAGAAAGTTTTTGAGTGTAACGGTGTCTGACACACTGCTATCGAATATGCCTTTAAAAATTTCCTGAAGCATAGAGGATATCTCCTTTTATATCATTATTGTTTGTACGCATGCGCTTGTTTCTTGAAAGTATCGAAAGATATGCATTTCCGTACTTTGAAAACGAGGTCTTGTATATTTTGCTTTCGCTTAAATAAGATGTGAGCCAAAGCGGAATTCCGCCCGATGATTTTACCTCGAGAAGCACCTTGCCTTCTTCGAGTATTCGCGAACCGTATACGCCTGCCTTTAATGAAAGGTCGTGATCTCTCCACAAAATATCCGTGTCAAACGTTACACGAAATTCGGGATCGTCCTTCCCGTAGAATGCCTCTCTGCGGTAAGAAAGAAACACCCTCGGAGACAGTCCTTCGTAAAGCTCGAACATATAGTCTATTTCTTTTCCCACCTGAGTATCCGAGCACTTTTTGTCGCTTTCAAGATATTTTACGGCATCCGATTCCTTTGCGGATATACGGCGCTTGTAGACCACGGATCTGTATTTTTTCTTTATCTCTATGAAAACGTCGCTGTTATTATCTGCAATTCCATAGCTTCGCAGACGAAGCTTTTCTTTGTATATCGGCTTTTCAAGCGAGCGCCTGACAAGAAGAAAGCTCGGAGTGTCGTAATATATATTACAGATCGTGCTCTTGCCGTAGCTGTCCTCTGTCATATACTCGGAAAACAGAAGCATAAGCTCCTCTTTTTGCTTTTCGGTTATTATAAATTTTGTTTCCACGCGGCGGAATATATTACGGTATCCCATTATTATTACTCCGTTTTTCTTTGGTAAATAGATTATATCATCCAAAGTTAAAAAGAAGCTAAAAGAAAATAAAAAGACCTCATTTTACTTCTCGCAGGGTGCCCTGCAATGTGAAATGAGGTCGTAATTTATTATGTTATCCGTTGCTTTTCGCAGAGCGGGGAAGAGTTACCGTGAATATTGCGCCTTTTCCCTTTTGGCTCTCGACGGTGATGCTTCCGCCCGAAAGCTTTACTATCTTGCTCGCAAGCGGAAGACCGAGGCCGTTTCCCTCACTTTTACGTGAACCGTCACCTTGATAGAATTTTTCAAATATATTATCCTTTACGTCATCACTCATTCCTTCACCGTCATCCTTTACGGATACGTGTATTTGCTTTTCATCCTCTTTGGCGGTTATATGTATAGTTCCGTCACTGTATGAGTGCTTTATGGCATTGTCGATAAGATTGCTCCACACCCGGGCGAGCAGACCTTCGTTTCCAGTATACACTATTTTGGGAAGGTCGATCTCAAACTCAATGTTTTTCTTTTCCCATTTACTATCCAGGAGAAGTATCTGCTCACGTATCTGCTCGTCAAGTCTGAACGTGTCGTCAAGCGGTATAGCATCCTGGTTTTCAAGCTTGGATAATGCAAGGATATTGTCAGAAAGCGCTGAGAGACGCGATGCGTTCTGCATGATTATATCAACGTATTTATCGTGTTTTTCTTGCGGTAGGTTCGGATTTTGCAAAAGAGTTGCATACCCGTTTATGGCCGAGAGAGGAGTCTTGAACTCGTGTGAAACGTTCATTACAAAGTCAGTTCGCAGAGTTTCTATCTTTGAAAGCTCATGCGCCATTTTATTGAAGCTTGACGACATTTCGCGTATTTCGTCAAGCTTTTGATCTGTTCGCACTCGTATGCTGAAATTTCCGGAGGCAAGCTCTGAGAATGCAATACTTATATTCTGTATATGGCGTATGATCAGTCTGCCGAGCAGTGCCGTTATTGCGCTTCCTATTATCAGCGAGCCACCGAGAAAAATAAGCAGCGTATTATCCGTGTCTACCGATTTTATGTCGATTGCAAAGATGTCAAATTCAAAAACGAGAAGACATACGGCGGATACGAGTATAAGCGTCGAAAGTACTACAAGTCCCACTACCGTGGTGACGTAGAGCAGAAGCTTTGACGAGCGTTTCTTCTTTTTGATCCTATAAAGCTTTTTCATTTTTTCTTCACCGCCTTGTAGCCGAGCCCCCTTACCGTTACTATTTCAAAATCCTCGGAGTCGGAAAATTTGTCTCTCAGCCTGTTTACGTGGGTATTTACCGTGCGTTCGTCGGTTTCGGAAAACATTCCCCATATTTCGTCCATCAGCTGTGAGCGTGTGAATATTTTTCCGGGATACGATAAAAGCTTATAGAGAAGATAAAACTCCTTCTTTGGAAGGACGGTCTCCTCACCACCTGCAGAAATGACGGTCAGTGTATCGTATTCGAGAACGGTGGAGCCTATGACTATCTTTTTTTCACTCGATATTTTTGCTCTTCTCAGGAGCGCTTCAACGCGAAGAAGAAGCTCACGTACGTTTATCGGCTTTATCATATAGTCGTCGCTCCCTACTCTGAAGCCCTTTTTCATATCCTCAAATTGCCCCTTAGCGGTTACCATGAGTATCGGAATATCCATGCCGGCTTTTCTTATCGCCTCTGTGAGCTCATATCCGTCCATGCGCGGCATCATGATATCCGCTATCACAAGGTCTATATATTCCTTGTCCATTATATCGAGAGCCTCTTCGCCGTCGCACGCGCCGATAGCGTTATACCCGCCATCGGATATTACCGTGCAGAAGAGCTCGCGCATATCCTCGTTATCCTCTACTATAAGTATGTTAAACATAATAAATGCCTTTCGTCTCGACAATACAAGATTATTCTTTATAAATATTATAGCACCCAAAGATAAATTTATCATAAACAAAATTTTAATTGTTTGAGTTTACCTTAGGTTTATAAAAGTATGATATAATTTTGCCTAAGAAAAAAGCGGGAGGAACTATGAATATTCTTTATTGCGGCGACTCAAACATAGCTGACGGTGTGGTGATATCGGTGCTTTCATTACTTGATAACGCGAAGGAACCTCTGAATATATACGTGCTGACTGCCGGAATAGAAAGCAATGCAGGAGTTTGTAAGCCTTTGACGTCGGATTTTGAAGCTTTTCTTTTGACAGAGGTTAAAAAGAGAAGTCCCCGTAGCAGCGTTACGCTTACCGATATAAGTGACAGACTGAAAAACGAGCTTCCTACAGCCAACATGAAAACGCGCTTTACACCTTGTTGCATGCTCAGGCTGTTTGCGGATACGGTGAGCGAGATTCCGGATAAAATACTTTATCTTGATAACGACGTTGTATGCCGATCGGATCCCTCTAACCTTTATTATACCGATGTTTCGGGGTGTGATCTTTGCGGTGTGCTTGACAATTACGGCGGATGGCTGTTCTACTGCGGTCATGTCAAAAGAAACTATATAAATTCGGGCGTTCTGCTTCTCAATATGGCAAGAATAAGAGAAAACCGACTTTTTGAAAGATGTCGCGCTCTTTGCAGAGATAAAAAAATGTTTATGCCGGATCAGTCGGCACTAAATAAGCTTTCAAGCTCCAAAATGCTTTGCGAAAGGAAATACAACGAGCAGAAAAAGGAGCGTGAAAATACTGTTTTCCGCCACTTTACAACGTCTTTCAGATTCTTTCCGATATTTCGTAAGATAAGCGTAAAGCCGTGGGATGAGAAGGGCATGCACAAAATTCTTAAAACACATGAATACGATCGGCTCATATCAGAGTACAAAAGACTCAAAATGAGCTCTGATAATTTTACAAAGGAGATCACTTTATGAAACAAGACCATGAGATACCTATATTTTTCTCTATAGACGACGCATATGCTCCGTTCCTTGCGGTAGCGCTTTGTTCTGCAATAAAAAATTCGTCGCCCGCGAGAAAATACAGAGCGATAGTCCTATACAGAGAGGTCAGTGACGAAAATATCAGGAAAATATCAGCTCTCGCAAGCGGACGCGATAATTTCATAATAGATTTTGTCAGAATGGAAAACGGAATGGAGTCTATAACAGACAGAATGTCAAACAGACTCAGATGCGACTATTTTACCCTTACTATATATTTCAGACTTTTTATTCCTATCATGTTCCCGGAATATGATAAGGGAGTCTACGTTGACAGCGACGTCGTAATAGACAGAGATATAGCCGAGCTTTACGATACGGATATAGGAGATAAGCTTATAGGAGCATGCGCCGACCTCTCGGTTGCCGACGTCCCGGAGCTTGTTTCATATATGGAAGATGCGGTCGGAGTAAAAAAGGAAGAATACATAAATTCGGGCGTTCTTCTCATGAACCTTCGTGAGCTCAGACGTGTAAAGATAGACGAGCGTTTTCTTAACTTGCTTTCAGAATATCATTTTGACTGTATAGCTCCGGATCAGGATTATCTTAACGCAATGTGTAACGGAAGGATATACTATCTTGACGAGTGCTGGGACGTTATGCCGAATGACGGAAAAGCACCGTTTGAAGGCAAGAAGCTGATCCATTATAATCTCTTTTCAAAGCCCTGGTGCTATGACGGTGTACAGTACGCGGATGATTTTTGGAGATATGCCGAAGAGAGCGGATATTATTTGCAAATAAAAGAATATAAGGACAATTATTCGGATGACCGGAAGCATGCTGACGGCGAATGCATGGCACTGCTCGTGCGCAGAGGAAAGGAGATATCCGAAACAGAGGTTACGTTCAAAAAAATGTTTGAGGCGGGAGTGAAGATCAGGCTATGATAATAGGAAACGACAGACTTAAGGTTATAGACAACATCAGACGCTTGGCAAAAGAGGGAGATCTCAATTCTAAGGTCGAGATCGGAGATCCTGTTCTCAGTGCCAAAGAGCAGAAGGCGATAACAGACAGATACCTTAGGAAAAGAGGAAGTATGCCGTTTCGGCTGAAAGCCCTTATAGCGCGTTCAATAGCAAATAGCGTTACCGAAAAAATAAATTGCGATACCGAGACTGTCGGCGCCGAGAATGCCGAGTCTATAGAAGGAGGAGCGATAATTACAAGCAATCATTTTTCTCCGCTTGAGAATACCGTGATACGCAAGTATGCCCTCTCGAGAGGAAAAAACTCGCTTTGCGTGGTCAGTAACGTAACGAATTTTGCAATGAAGGGGATAATAGGCTTTCTTATGAACTACGGAGATACGGTCCCTCTGTCGGAAAATCCGAGATATATGTGCCGTGATTTCTGCAGAATACTTTCCGAAAAGCTTGAAAACAATGAATACGTTCTCATATATCCCGAGCAGGAGATGTGGTTCAATTACAGAAAAATACGTCCTCTTAAAAGAGGTGCATACTTTTATGCGGCAAAGCTCGGCGTTCCCGTCATATCATGCTTTGTCGAGATGCGCGATCTGCCCGAAAAGGATACAGAGGAATTTTATAAGGTGAAGTACGTTCTGCACGTTCTCGGTGTTATATATCCCGATAAGGAAAAAAACGCGAGAGAGAACAGCTTTATTATGCGCGATACCGATTTTTCATTAAAAAAAGCAGCGTATGAAAGAATATACGGCAAAGAGCTTGACTATACGTTCGAGCCGTCGGATATAGCAGGTTGGATAACAAACGCCAAAGGGGAAGAAGATTAAATGCCGAAAAAAGAAAGAATACGAAAATACAGCTCGTATGATACCGATTTCTGCGAAACGAGAGATCAGAATTTTAATATTCCCGAAAATTACAGATGGCTATGTGAAAAAAACGCGGACAAGCTACTGTCAGCTGTTTTGTATGCGATCGCGCTATTCTTTTCTTTCTTTTATCTGAGATTTTTTCTTAAAATACGGATAAAGGGAAGGGAAAAGCTGAAGCTTGCCGAAAATGAAGGAATATTTCTTTACGCAAATCATACACAGCCTGTTGGCGACGTCTTTCTTCCTGCATTTGCTTGCTTTCCAAAAAGAATATATACCGTTGTAAGCAGAGCAAACCTTGCAATACCCGTAGTGGGAAAGCTGTTGCCGTATCTCGGAGCGCTGCCGATAGCCGACAGTATTTCGGGTATGGCTCAGATGTCAAAAGCGATAAAAAAGCATATATCGGATAAAAGGAGCGTTGTCATATATCCGGAGGCTCACGTGTGGGAATATTATACGGGTATAAGGCCTTTTTCAAACGAGGCTTTTCTGTATCCTGCACGCCTCGGAGCACCTGTTTATTGTATGACTCTTACCTATAAAAAAAGTAAGCGATGCAGACGCCCGCATGCATACGCGCATATAGACGGTCCGTTTTTTGCAGAGGGGAAGAACGCATACGAGCGCAGCGTACGGCTGTTTGAATCGGTACTTAAGTGCATGAATGAGCGATCGAAGGAAAGCGACTGCGAATATATAGTTTACGAAAAGGCAACCGATCATAAACGTGATTAAGCGCATCCTTGGTGGTGTATAATATAATCTGTATGATAGAAAGCGCGTTGATTTTTGCGATTTAAAAATAGAATAAAGTTTGTCGGATTTTCGGAAAAAGATAAATTTAAATGTAAATTTTTTGCGTAATTTTATATTATATCTTGACAAATAACATTAAAATGAGTATAATCTAATATAAACTGTTTTATAATTATCTATTTGATCGTGACCGTAAGCCGTTGCTTTGAAAGGCTTTCGGAGATAAAAACGGGAAACGCCCCCGCAAGTAATCTTAACGGCGTAAAGCTACAGAGGACAGAAAATGAAAAATAACATCCCGAATTACATAACGACATTCCGCATAGTGGGAACACTCGGATTGTTGTTTTTAAAACCGTTTTCACTCGAATTTTTCGTATTATATACACTGTGCGGAATCAGTGACGTTCTTGACGGAGTGATCGCACGTGCAATGGGTACGACGAGCGCGCTCGGTGCAAAGCTCGACAGTGTTGCCGACCTCTCGTTCTACGCTGTAATGGCACTGAAAATATTCCCGGTGCTTATAGAGAGATTGCCCATGTCCGTATGGTACATCGTAATAGCAGATTTTCTTATGAGGATAATCTCTTACGCTTTTGTAGCACTGAAATATCACAGATTTTCATCGATGCACACTTATATGAATAAGCTCACCGGTCTTGCGGTGTTTACCATACCTTATTATATTACTACAAAATATGCGGTGCCGCTTGCATTTGTGGGCGCTATAATTGCAGGGATAGCATCTCTTGAGGAGCTTATAATTCATTTTACAAGAAAAGAATATAAGGAAGGCTGCCCCGAAGGCTGCAACGAAATAAAAAAGGAAGAAGATCGCAAAGAGAAAAAAGAGAGCGTATGACGCTCTCTTTTTTATTGATATTACTTGAACAGACACCACGGCATCGACAAGCCGTCGGGCTCCTGTGAGAAGGTGACCGTCTTTTGGTGCTTCGGATGCTTGAAGGAAAGGCTTCTTGACCAGAGTGCTATCGGGCAGTTACTGTTTGAGGCACCGTATTTTCCGTCTCCGAGGAGTGGAAGCTTGCGCGAGGCAAACTGAACGCGTATCTGATGCGTTTTCCCGGTCAGGAGCTTTATTTTCACAAGGCTGTACTCTTTGCCGTCCCTCTGTGTGCGCGCAAGAGTGGAGTATTCGAGTGAGGCACTGTGTACTCCCTTTCTTTCTCTGTCCACAACGTAGGTCTTGTTTTTGCTCTTGTCGTGGAAAAGCAGATCCACCATTTTTCCCTCATCATCGGTATGTCCCTCTGCGATCGCAAGGTATTCTTTGCCGAATTCTCCGTCAGCCATCTGCTTTGAGAGTGCTGCTGCAGTGTCGTTTCTTTTGGTGTATACCATAATTCCGCCGACAGCCATATCAAGCCTGTGCACCACACCTATGTAATCGTCCTCTCCTCTGTCGGCTCTGTAGTCGGAAAGGAGAGTAGGCATATCATTTCCCGATGAAGTGACCTCGGACGAGACTCCGCAGGGCTTTACGCATACGATAATGAATTTATCTTCAAAAAGAATTTTAGGCATATTGTTATCCTCGCTTTTAAACTTCTTTTATTATTTTATCACACCTTTGGATCAAAGTCAAGAGGGGTCGGACAAAGTTATAAAAGATTTAACATTGAAAAGCAGCTTTGCCGCATATTCTCTCGTGAGCGGAAGCTCGGCATTCACCGAAGTGCCTTCCTTGGGGAGAATATAAGCTCCGCAAAGCGCATTTACCGCAGCAAGTGCATCCTCCGGGCAGTTTTCCGTATCCGATATTACCGGGATAGAAGATTGATTTTCAATACCGAGCATGCGGTCTATTATTTTTGCACATTCGGCACGCGTTATTATTTCGTCCGGCAGAAAGCACAGCTTGCCGTCAATATCCTTTCCGGTTATATAACCGAGCTCATATGCGCTTGCGATGACTCCCTTATATCCCGAGGGTATATCTTCGTCGTCGTAAAACTGTGTTCTCAGTACGTTTTTCTTTGCTTCTATTCCTCCGCACTCGGAAAGCATGGCGATGAATTCAGCGCGAGTTATTTCGGTTTTTGGCTTGAACATCAGCGAGCTTCCTACGTAGCTTCCGCTCATCACTCCGCTTCTTGTAAGATTTATCGCCTCCGCCAATGCTTCCGAGTCCTTCATATCCGAGAATATTTCAGAGTCGCTGAGTGCTTCTACCGTGATCTTTACCTCGCGTGAAAGGCTGTATGCCCCGTATTCGTCTGCCACTACGTATGAAAAGCTGTCGTCTCCCATGAAGCCCTCGGAGGGGCGGTATTCGTATTTTCCGCTTGCTTTGTCTACGGACAGAGTTCCGTTGTCCGGATAATTTATTATAATGAATTCTATTTCGTTTCCGTCGGGATCATAGCCGGGAAGAAAAGAAAACACGGCGAGATCCTCAAAGGTCGAAAGATATGAGCCCACGCTTTGCATTCGCGTCTGAGGAGCTCTGTTTTTCTCAGAGAGCAGATGAAGCTCAAAGTTGTACACACATCCCGTGTACGTATCCTCGAAAACGAATTCCGAGTCTGTAACGTACCTTCCGGCAGGTGAAAAATTCAGAGAAGACAAGAGGTCTCCGCCGATAACGTCTCCTACCTTCACAGCAGTCCCCGAAAGCGTCAGAACACCGCTCGCGGTATCCGGTAGAGAGATTATTTTTATATCTCCGATATCAGATTTGTTCAGAGCACGCTGGAAGTCCTCTTTTACTATAAGTATATCCCCTCCTGCCATAGCACTTGCTCTCACGGTACAGCGTGAAGCCAGATTATCAAGGCCGGGACTAAGTATAGCGTATTGAGATCCTTCCGATTCCTGCGCCGTAACCGATATCGGTATAGCCAAAAGCAAGAGTATTGCCAGAATTAAAGCTGTTTTTTTCATTAAGCTACCTCCTATAGCTGCTTTTTTTGCTGATTTGTTTGTTACATAATATTTATTTTGAATAAAATTATTCCGAAAAAACGAACACAATAAAAATTTTAGTTAAATTTTTCGGAAAAACTTAAAAAGCTATTGACAAACGGACTTGTTTGTGGTAGAATATATAGGCTATGCACGGAGGGATATCGAAGTGGTCATAACGAGGCGGTCTTGAAAACCGTTTGTCCGCAAGGGCGCGTGGGTTCGAATCCCACTCCCTCCGCCATTTATAAAATAATTTATTGAGGTGTATATAATGGACGTTTTGGAAATAATTTTGGGTATAGCAATAATGGTCATCGCAACCGTTCTTACAGCATTCGTTCTTTTGCAGTCGGGTAAGGATAAGAGATCCGGCGTAGTTATGGGAAGCGTTGATACCTTTATCGGTAAAGACAGAGCCGGCAAGTGGGACAAGCTCCTCGCAAGACTTACAACTATTATTTCGGTGGTTTTCGTAGTAGTAGTCGTAGTTATGTACGTTATCGTATCCAAATAATCGGTGCTTACGAGTCGTACCGCTTAAGATCATACCAAAAGGTGCTTGCGTGTCAAGTGCCTTTTTGTTTTTTACATGACTGAAAAAAATAACAAAGTGTAAAAAAAACACCTTGCCCCTTGACAACGGCAACTTTTTATTGTATAATATATAAGTAAAAATATGCCGTATCGGATTCCCCCGCCGTGCGGTAAATCAAACCGGGGAGAAAGGATATGCCGAAGCTCAGCTTTGGTCTTTATGCTTATGGAAAAGTCAAAAATTGTTGAACTCAAGAAAAAAGCCGCCGACGTACGCCTCGGGGCTCTCGAGGGCGTTTTTCGCGCACAGTCGGGACATCCCGGCGGATCCTTCTCTGTAGCGGATATTCTTACTTATCTCTACTTTGAAGAAATGAATGTAGATCCCAAGGATCCTAAAAACCCCGAAAGAGACCGTCTCGTTCTCTCAAAGGGACATACAGCTCCCGCGCTTTATTCGGTACTTGCTCAAAAGGGCTATTTTGACCCCGCGGAGCTCAAAAATCTTCGTCAGATAGATTCATTCCTCCAGGGACACCCGGATATGAAGGGAACTCCCGGTGTGGATATGACAACAGGTTCGCTCGGTCTCGGCATATCTGCAGCTTGCGGTATGGCGCTCGCGGCTAAGATAGACGGAAAAAATTACAGAACGTACGCTATAATCGGTGACGGCGAATCTCAGGAGGGACAGGTTTGGGAGGCATCTATGTTTGCCGCTCACTATAAGCTCGATAATTTCTGTCTCGTAGTTGATTTCAACGGACTTCAGATAGACGGTAAGGTTACCGAGGTAATGAATCCTACTCCCTATGATAAGAAATTCGAAGGCTTCGGATTTAACGTTCTTACGGCAGACGCTCATGATTTCGAGCAGCTCGAGGCAGCATTCAAAAAGGCACGTGAGTGCAAGGGCAAGCCTTCTGTTATCATCGCGACCAGTGTAAAGGGAAAGGGAGTTTCCTTTATGGAGAATCTTGCTTCCTGGCACGGAGCAGCTCCCAATGCAGAGCAGTATGAACAGGCAGTTGCCGAGATCAAGGCAAGCGTTGCCGGACTTTAAGTTTTGGAGGATTTGAACTATGGCAGATAAAATAGCAACCAGAGAAGCATACGGCAACGCCCTTGCCGAGCTTGGTGAAAAATATGATTTTGTGGTTCTTGACGCCGACCTCGCAGGCGCAACGAAAACAGGTGTATTCAAAAAGAAATTTCCGGAGAGATTCTTTGATTGCGGTATAGCGGAAGGAAATATGATGACTGTTGCCGCAGGTATCGCTACAACCGGAAAGATCCCCTTTGCTTCTACGTTTGCAATGTTTGCGGCAGGACGTGCGTTCGAGCAGATCCGCAATTCTATAGGTTACCCCCACCTCAATGTAAAAATAGGCGCAACACATGCCGGCATTACCGTAGGTGAGGATGGAGCAACACACCAGTGCCTTGAGGACCTTGCTCTCATGCGTACTATCCCCGGAATGACAGTTATCAACCCCGCGGACGCTACAGAGGCTCGCCTTGCTGTTGAAGCGGCTATAAACTACGAAGGTCCCGTATATCTCAGATTCGGACGCCTTGCTGTTCCGGTACTCTTCGATGAGAACTATAAGTTTGAGATCGGAAAGGGTGTTCTCCTCGCTGACGGAACAGACGTAACACTCGTTGCAACCGGCGTTATGGTCGATATGGCTCTTAAAGCAAAAGATATCCTTGCAGAGGAGGGAATCTCTGCGAGAGTTATCAACATCCATACGATAAAGCCTCTTGACGAGGAGCTTATAATCAAGGCTGCGAAGGAGACAGGCGCGATCGTTACTGCTGAAGAGCATAACGTTATCGGCGGTCTCGGAGGTGCAGTGGCTGAAGCCGTAAGTGCATCCTGCCCGGTTCCTGTTGTAAGAGTAGGTGTTGAGGATAAGTTCGGCCATTCGGGAAAGGTGCCCGCACTTCTCGAGGCATACGGTCTTACACCTGAGAATATAGCTGCAAAAGCTAAGATCGCGGTTTCCCTCAAGAAATAATTTTGAACTAAAAGTAAATTAACAAAAAACATTTTGATATTTATCGGCGCAAGCTATTGACAAATCGAGTGTTTTGTAGTATAATATCTTAGTAATTTGTGTGAAAACAAGCGTAATGTT
>SVRJ01000004.1 GCA_015064885.1 Oscillospiraceae bacterium | reverse complement strand
ATCATGCAAGCGCTTTTCTGTTACCGCTAACGGTAAGGTAAAGCTCAACCACACAAACCGCCGTCACAAGCTCGGCAAGAAGACTGCTAAGAGAAAGAGACAGCTCAGAGGCGGAGCAATTTTGAGCGAGGCTATGGCATCTAATGTCAGAGCTATGATACAGAAGTAATTGAACGGAGGTTAGAAAGATGGCAAGAGTTAAGGGCGCAATGATGACGCGCAAGAGAAGAAATAAGGTACTTAAGGCTGCTAAGGGCTACTGGGGTGCAAAGAGCAAGCATTTCAAGATGGCTAAGCAGGCTGTTATGAAGAGCGGTAACTACGCATTCGTAGGCCGTAAGCAGAAGAAGAGAGATTTCCGTCGTCTTTGGATAACAAGAATCTCTGCTCAGGCAAAGGTTAACGGTATCAATTATTCAAGATTTATGAACGGTCTTAAAAAAGCAGGAATTGACCTCAACCGCAAGATGCTTGCTGAGCTTGCAGTTTCCAATCCGGAAGCATTTGCAGCTCTCGTTGAGAAGGCAAAGGCTGCCCTCTGAGACTTTGACCCGGTTATATATTAGCCGGGTTTTTCTTAATTTTCAGAAGCTTTTATTTTTAGATCTACGGAGAGCAAAATGGTTGTTTTTATGTCTGAGGAGATAACCTCAAGAAAGAATGATGTTGTAAAATACGCTACCTCCCTGCTTACGCCGAAGGGAAGAAAGAAGGAAGGAGCATATCGCTTTGACGGTGTAAAACTGTTTGCGGAAGCATACAGATGCGGAGTGAAAATAGACACCGTTCTGCTCAGAAGCGAGACGTCGGAGCAGATGCTCTCTGAGATGGACAGAAGATGCGCGGGTTGGAGAGAGGAGCTTTCCGCCCGTGTTATCCTTATAAAAGACAGTGCGTTTGCAGTAATATCCGAAGAAAATGCACCCGAAGGTATAATTTGTATTGCAAAAAGTCTTGACAAATCCGAAAAAAGTGGTACAATAATAAGAAGAGAAAATTTTTCGCGTGAAAAATCCTTCAATAATATGCGAAAAAAGATCATGGCGGCGGAATCACTCAGAGACCCCGGCAATCTCGGTACAGTGATAAGGACGTGCATTGCGTTCGGGGTAGATGAACTCTGGCTCAGCTCTGATTGTGCCGACGTGCTTTCCTCAAAGGTGATACGCAGCTCTATGGGAGCGGTTTTTGCCCTTGACGTGCGCGTTAAGGAGGATCTGACAGAGGCGCTTGTTGCTCTCAAGGATGAAGGCTACAGAATACTCGCTACGGCGCTCTATAGGGATTCGGTGGCTCTCTCAAAAGCAAAGCTCGGAGAAAATGACGTTTTCGTTATAGGAAACGAGGGGCACGGTCTTTCGGACAGAATGCTGTCTGCTGCAGACTTATGTGTCTATATCGATATGTATTCGGGCCCCGGATGCGAATCTCTCAATGCCGCCGTTGCGGCGGCGGTGTGCGCGTGGGAGCAGAAAAGACAGACGGAGAAATAACTCCCCGCTGACGCAAAAACACTTTTCAAACTTAGAGAAAGGGGAATTGTATGAAAACGGTATACGATCTGTGGCTTGCCATAAAAATGCTTGACTTCAGAAAAGATGTTCGTCCGCTTTGCGAAGCATTCAAATCGTCTTATGACGTTTTTGCTCATTCGTTCGAGGCAGATTCTGATTCACTGTATCTTTCGGAAGGATGCGTAAGGGCACTTATGGACAAAAATCTCACTAAGGCCATAAGCCTGGTGGAAAAGTGCGCAAGGCTTAATATAGCTGCCGTTCCTTACCACAGTGAGTTTTATCCCGCTTTCCTCAAGGATATAGAAAATCCGCCCTATCTCCTCTTCGTAAAGGGAGATGCCCGAGTGCTGAAGGAACGATTTTGCGTAAGCACGGTCGGAACGAGAAGGATGACTCCCTACGGGAAATACTGTGCCTTTAAGCTGAGCTATGATATAGCTTCTGTTGGAGGAGTTATAGTCAGCGGAATGGCAAGGGGTATCGACTCTGTAACTCATGCCGCGGCTCTCACAGCGGGAGGTAAAACGATTGCCGTTCTCGGTTGCGGTGTGGACGTTATATATCCGCCCGAGCATAGAACACTGTATAACAGTATAATAAAAAGCGGAGGGGCGGTAGTAAGTGAGTATCTGCCGGGTACGTCTCCTCAGCCGCGCTTCTTCCCTCAAAGAAACAGAATAATTTGCGGAATAAGCTATACTACCGTTGTTGTTGAAGCACCTAAGGGCAGCGGAGCTCTCATAACCGCCGGTGAGGCTATCAAGGAGGGAAGAGAGGTGTTCGCTCTCCCGGGAAATATAAGTGCTGAAAACGCATACGGAACGAACGAGCTTATACAAGGCGGAGCAAGACTTATCCGAAACAGCGAGGAGCTTCTTGCCGAGTATAAGAACATCAGCGGTATAAGGCTGAATCCCCGCATAGGCAAAAAAGCACCCGCTACTGCGGAAATCTGCGACCGCGCCATTGACGAGTTTAAGGTAGCGTCGGATAAGCCGAGAGAACCGGTAAATGACGCTGAGGCTAAAAAGATATTTTCCTCTGACGTATCTGCGTCTGCGATCAGAAGCAGCGGAGCAAGCGGAAGCAACGCGGATTTTCCCGTTTCCGTGTATATGAGCAACGGTACCTCAAAGTTCAAAGCAAGCAAAAAGCTTGCCGAAAAACAAAAGCCGACTGCGAAAGACGCGTCGGATAAACGTGAAGAAAACAAAAACGAAAGCACAAGATCGGTATCATCCGAAAACAAGACGGTCGGATATAATGAGCTCGTGGAAGAATGCGAGAGCTTCGGCATCGTGATGGATGACGAGATGAAAAAGGTGTGTAAGGTGCTTTCTGAAAACGAAAAAATTACGGTGGACGTTCTGCACCATAACGGATGCTCCACAAAGGCTTCCCTTCAGGCACTCACGATACTTTCCCAGACGGGAAGGGTCGAGGAGACTGTCGGAGGAGTGTATATCATCCGAAGGTCATGAGGCTTTTCGGAAATCCAAAAAATGAAAGGAATGCGTTGATTCGCAATTACGGTGAACGTATATATGGCTAATCTTGTTATAGTTGAGTCTCCGTCCAAGGCTGAGACGATAGGCTCTTATCTCGGATCGAATTATAAGGTCATATCCTCAAAGGGTCATATCAGAGATCTTCCCAAAAGCATGCTCGGTATAGACATGGAGAACGGATTTGAACCTCACTATATAAACATCAGAGGAAAGGGAGATCTCATAAAGGAGATCAAGAAGGAAGCAAAGGCGGCAAATAAGGTCTTCCTCGCGACCGACCCTGACCGCGAAGGAGAAGCAATAAGCTGGCACCTCGCCACGACGCTCGGTATTCCGCCCGAAAAGGCCCTCCGTGCCTCATTTAACGAGCTTACTAAGACCGCCATCAAAAAGGCGATCAAAACTCCGAGAAGCATCGATATGGACCTCGTGAACGCTCAGCAGGCGAGAAGAATACTCGACAGAATAGTGGGATATAAGCTTAGTCCGTTCCTTTGGGAAACGGTAAAGAGTGGGCTCAGCGCCGGAAGAGTTCAGTCTGTTGCCACAAGAGTTATAGTCGAGAGAGAAAACGAAATACGTGCATTTGTTCCTTCCGAGTATTGGACTGCGGATGCCGTTCTCTTCGACGGTAAAAAGGCATTTACGGTAAAGTTCTACGGAAACACAGACGGAAAGATAAAGCTTTCCTCCGAAGATGACGTAAGGACTGTCCTTGAGGCTGTAAACGGTGAGAAATTCAAGGTCGTTTCTGTCAAGCATGCTCAGAGATCGAAGCTCCCCGCACCTCCATTTACTACTTCTACCATGCAGCAGGAAGCATCCAAGAAGCTCGGCTTCAGATCCGAAAGAATAATGAAGGTGGCTCAGGAGCTTTATGAGGGCGTTAACATCGGATCCGAAAACGGTGGTATGCAGGGTCTTATCACATATATGAGAACAGACTCCCTCAGAATATCCGCAGAGGCGCAGGAGAGTGCAAGAGGATATATTGCCAAGAAGTACGGAAGCGAATACCTCACCGAGACTCCCCACCAGTACAAAACAAAGAAGAGTGCGCAGGACGCACACGAGGCGATAAGACCCTCTAAGGTCACTGTAGAGCCTCTTAAGATAAAGAAATATCTGACAAGCGACCAGTACAGACTTTACAAGCTCATCTGGGAACGCTTTGTCGCAAGCCAGATGCAGTCTGCCGTGCTCGATACCGTAAGCGTTGAATTTGATGCGAACGGATATATCTTCAGAACGAGCGGATATAACGTAAAGTTCCAGGGCTATATGGCGCTTTACGAGGAGACGGAAGACAGTACAAAGACTTCTGACGAGGAAGAAATAAAGAATATTAAGCTTCCCACGCTCAGTGAGGGACAGCTTCTTGAGTGCAGAGAGATGAATCCCCAGCAGCACTTTACCGAGCCGCTTCCGAGGTTTACCGAAGCCTCTCTTATAAAGTTCTTTGAGGAAACCGGAATAGCGCGTCCGAGTACCTATACTCCCATTATAACGACAATTCTCGCTCGTAATTACGTTGAACGAGAGGGAAAGAGTTTTGTTCCCACAAAACTCGGAGAGATAACCACGGATATAATGCTGAAGCATTTCCCGGACATTGTTGACTATAAGTTTACCGCGGAGATGGAGGAGAAGCTTGACGATATTGAAGACGGAAAGGTCGGCATCGACAACGTTGTCGGAGAATTCTGGGAGGACTTCAAGAAGGAGCTTTCCGCCGCTGAAGAGATAGCTGATGAAATAAAGGTTGCGCTTCCTGTAGAAGAAACTGATATCATATGCGATAAGTGCGGTTCGAGAATGATAGTTAAAAACGGCAGGTTCGGTAAATTCGCCGCTTGTCCCAATTATCCTCAGTGCCGTAATACAAAGCCGCTTACAAAGCCCGAAGAACAGGAGGAGCAGTCTGATAAAAAGATAATCGCTGACTTCAAATGCGAAAAGTGCGGATCTGATATGGTGTTGCGCACGGGCAGATTCGGAAGCTTCTTTGCTTGCGTAAGATACCCCGAGTGCAAGTTTATAAAGCAGAGAACCAAGGAGATCGACGTTGCATGCCCTAAGTGCGGTGCTCCTATAATAGTGAAGAAGGGCAAAAAATCCACCTTCTACAGCTGCTCGAGATATCCCGAATGTGATTTCTCGTCCTGGGATATCCCCGTAAATGAAAAGTGTCCCAAATGCGGAGATCAGCTTTTCAGAAAGAAAGGCAAGGCTCTCATAGTATGTAACAGAGAGGGCTGCGGATTTAAAAAAGAGGCAACAGAAGCTACAAAGACCGAATAAGATAGCAAATAAGAGAAAGGATACTCAAAGGAAATGAGCGAAAACAGAATAACCGTTTACGGTGCGGGTCTTGCAGGCTGTGAGGCGGCGTATCAGGCGGCAAAGAGAGGCGTTAAGGTAACGCTTATCGAGATGAAGCCGAAAAAGTATACACCCGCTCATTCCTCACCGTCCTTTGCCGAGCTCGTTTGCTCTAACTCTCTGAGAGCGGACAATATTACGAACGCAATAGGACTTCTCAAGGAAGAATTACGGCGCCTCGGCTCTCTTATAATGGAGGCGGCTGATGCCACGAAGGTTCCGGCGGGAGGCGCACTTGCAGTCGACAGAGTCAAATTTTCGGAATATATAACCGAAAAGATAAAGAGCGATCCCAATATTGAGATCGTCGAAGCAGAGGCAGACCGCGTAAGCGACGGAGAAATAAGCGTTATCGCTACCGGACCCCTTACCTCGGATAAAATGTCCGAATATATAAAAAACGATCTCGGGTTTGAAGGGCTCCATTTCTATGATGCCGCGGCTCCGATAGTTGATTTTGAAAGCATAAATATGGACGTCGCGTTCAAGGCTTCAAGATACGGAAAAGGGGATGCGGATTATATAAATTGCCCTATGAATAAGGAGCAGTACGACGCATTCTATAACGAGCTTATAACCGCGCGCGAGGCAGAGCTTCACGATTTCGACAGGGAATCTCAGAAGAAGCTTACCGTATTCGAAGGATGTATGCCTGTAGAGGTCATGGCAAGGAGAGGCTACGATACCTTGAGATACGGTCCGCTGAAGCCGGTAGGGCTTGAGCATCCGACCACCGGTGAGAGCTATTATGCAGTCGTTCAGCTTCGCAAGGAGAATAACGAGGGAAGCATGTACAATATTGTCGGATTCCAGACGCATCTTGCTTTCCCGGAACAGAGAAGGGTCTTTTCGATGATCCCGGGGCTTGAAAACGCAGAATTTCTCAGATACGGCGTTATGCACAGAAATACGTATATAAATTCTCCCGAATACCTTCTTTCGGATTATTCGGTAAAAAACAGACGCGACTTGTTTTTTGCCGGTCAGATGACAGGTGTCGAGGGATATATAGAGTCGTGCGCGTCCGGGTTTGTTGCGGGGCTCAATGCGTGCAGAAGGGCACTCGGAAAGGAGAGCGTTATTTTCGACAATGCCACGGTGATAGGTGCTATGGCGTCCTACGTTAGTACGGGAGGTGTCGGAAAATTTGTTCCCATGAATGCAAATTTCGGTATAGTAAGACCGCTCGACAAACGTGTAAAGGGCGGAAAGCAGGCAAAAAATAATGCGCTTGCGGAGAGGGCTCTTGAAATAATAGACACGTATAAAGATCTTTAAAACCAACTTTACTTCGAAAGGTAATTTCAAAAAATGAGTAATCTGCCACTCGATCCTTCCTTGCTTGAGGAGAGGATCGGATATAGCTTTAAAAATAAAGAGCTTCTCACGCTTGCGCTTACACACACCTCCTACGTAAATGAGGTGAGAGCGCACGGAAACGATACCGAATCCAACGAACGTCTCGAGTTTCTCGGTGACAGCGTGCTTTCTGTCGTGGTGAGCAACTATTTGTATAATAATTTCGATGAGTTCCTCGAGGGGGATATGACAAAGGTGCGTGCCGAGGTGGTATGTGAAAAGGCACTTGCGAAATATGCCTCTGAGATATCTCTCGGCGATTATCTTTTTCTCGGAAAGGGAGAGGATAAAAACAACGGAAGAGCAAATAAATCTATAACCTCGGATGCGTTTGAGGCGCTTCTGGCCGCACTTTATCTCGATGCGGGAGAAAACGGATTTGACGTGGCATCCGAGCTTGTGCTTCCTTTTGTAAAGGCGGAAATAGAGGTAATAAGAAGCCGCGGAAACGTCGAAGACTATAAAACGCGTCTGCAGACGCTTGTTCAGCAGGCGGGTAACGAGCACCTTGAGTACGTTGTAACAAACGAAAGCGGACCTGCACACAATAAGCTCTTCACTGTTGAAGCGAGACTTAATTCCAACGTTATCGGCGTCGGTGAGGGCCGCTCAAAGAGAAAGGCCGAGCAAAATGCCGCATACGAGGCACTTGTCCTTTTCGGAGATGAAAAATGAAAGATAACAGCGCTGTAAGGCATAAGAATATACCGATATTCATTCCTCACCTCGGATGCCCGCATGACTGTGTGTTCTGTAATCAAAAGAAAATATCCGGTCATTCCTCTTTCGATACCTCAAGGGTCAGAGCAGAGATAGAGGAGGCACTTTCTACCGTGAGTGCGGGAGAGCAGGCTGAGATAGCCTTCTTCGGCGGATCGTTTACCGGAATAGACAGACAGCTTATGATAACCCTCCTGAATATTGCGGAAGAATACGTCAGAGGCGGAAGAGTGATCGGTATTCGCATGTCCACGCGTCCCGACTATATTGATACCGAGATACTCGATATACTGCGGGGATATACGGTAAGTGCGATCGAGCTCGGACTTCAGAGCTTTGACGATGAGGTGCTCAGAGCAAGCGAAAGGGGTCATACCTCTGCCGATTCGGTAAGGGCGTGCCGTCTTATAAAAGAGTACGGCTTTGAGCTTGTGGGACAGATGATGATAGGTCTTCCGGGAGCAAGCGCGGAAAGCGAGCTCGAAACGGCAAGAATGATCGTATCTCTCGGATGCTCGGCAGCGAGAGTTTATCCAACCGTTGTATTCAGATCCACCAAGCTTTGCCGTATGGCGGAGAAAGGGGAATACACGGTCCTTTCGGATGAAGAGGCTGTCAAACGCACGTCGGACGTGCTCGAAATACTTATAAAAGAGAATATAACCCTTCTTCGTGTGGGTCTCTGCTCGAATGAGGATATACGCGACCCGGACGAGGTGTACGGCGGAGCTGTCCACCCGGCCATCGGAGAGCTCTGCATCGGAGAGCTTTATTATAAGCTTATACGTGAGCAGCTGATATCCTTGTGTGAAAACAGCCGTGAGAGAATACCGTCTGTCGAGGTGTACGTTTCACACGGAAGCACGGGTAAAGCGGTCGGACATAAAAAAATCAACAAGGAAAGATTCTACAACGAATTCTGCAAAAGCGGCAGAATAGGAAAGATAAAAATACTCGAAAGCGCACATCTGCGCAGCTTTGAGACAGAAATCAAAATATCGTACAAATGAAAGAGAGGATAGCCGTTTGTATTTAAAATCAATGGAGATGCAAGGATTCAAATCCTTCCCCGACAGAACCAAGCTTGAATTCGGTAAGGGCGCAACAGTTATCATAGGCCCTAACGGAAGCGGAAAATCGAATATTTCGGACGCTATGAGATGGGTTCTCGGAGAAATATCCTCAAAAAGCATCCGCGGATCAAAGATGGAGGATATTATATTCGGCGGTGCGGACAGCAGACGTCCTATGGGATTTGCCGAGGTATCCGTAACCTTTGACAATTCGGAGGAAGCGGGAAGAATAGATTATCCTTACGATGAAATAACGGTAACCAGAAAATATTTCAGGGGCGGAGACAGTGAGTATTATATAAATAAAAAAGCAGTCCGCTTGCGTGATATATACGAGATGTTTATGAATACCGGTGTCGGAAGAGATGGATACTCTATCATCGGACAGGGAAAGATCGCAGAGATCATTTCCAGAAAGGACGATGAGAGAAGAAGCATATTTGAGGACGCTGCGGGTATTGCAAAATACCGTCACAAGAAAAATGAGGCCGAGAGACATCTTAAGCAGACAGAGGACAACATGGAGAGAGCTGCGGACATACTCGCTGAGCTTCAGGGCAGACTCGGTCCTCTTGAAAAAGAAAGCATAAAGGCAAAGCGCTACGTTGAGTATTTCGCAATAAAGAAAGAGGCGGACGTACGTCTGTGGCTTTATGATACCGAAAAAATACGTGAAAAGATACGTGAGGCGGAGCAGGCTTACAGAATGAGTGAGCTCGAGCTCGCTTCGATAAATGAGGAACTCGATTCTCTTTCCGCCAGAGAGGAAGCTCTGTCGGGAGAGATGATGAATACAAAGGCTCTTTCCGAAAAGCTTAACGACAGCATAAAAGAGCGCATGAATCTTAACCATGAGCTCGACAACGATATAAAGCTTGCACAAAGCGATATCTCACATGCAAATGAGCTTATAGGAGCGTCAAGGGCAGCGCTTACGGCCCTTGAGGGCAAGCTTGCTGTTTCTCGCGAACGCCTTGAGAACGCAAAGGCTGCTTTTTCGCAAAAGCAGGCTGAAGGAGAAAAGCTCGGTGAGACTCAGATCCTTCTTCTGAAAAAGGCGGATGAGCTTGCCGAAAAGATAAAGAGCAGCAAGGAAAAGATAGATACGGCATTTGCCGACATCTCTGCTCTTGAAAGCGAGCTTTCGGCTAACGATGCCAGAGTAAGCGTTATACGTAATTCGGGAAATGCGGACGTAGACAGACACGTTTCTCTCAAAAAGGAGATAGATCGCTTCAACGCCAAAAGCGAAAGCGAAAACAAAAAGCTTGCTTCAATGAAGCAGACTGTAGAGGAATACGATAACGCCATAGCAAAGGAAAATACCAATGCCGACAGCGTTTTCGAAAGGCTTGCTTCCTTGAAGGAGGAATCCGCCTCATCCGAAGAAACGTTAAAGCAGCTTCGTCTGAACGTGGATATGCTATCTCAGCGTATAACTACTCTTAAGAGTATGGAGGAGCAGTTCGAGGGTTACCACTATTCGGTAAAATATATCATGAAGGAATATAAAGCAGGGAAGCTTTCGGGAAAGATCTACGGACCTCTCTCGTCGGTTATATCTGTCGGATCCGAATATCTTACAGCTATAGAAAACTCTCTCGGAGCAAGTCTCCAGCATATAGTCGTAGATGACGAAAATACCGCCAAGAATGCTATCCTTGCACTCAAGGAAGCGAGAGCGGGTGTTACCACCTTCTATCCGATAACGAGCATGTCGCAGTCTCAGACAAGTATCCCGAAAGAGGTTGAAAAGGCATCTTCGTTCAGGGGATACGTCGGACGAGCGTCCGAGCTTGTCGATTGTGATGCCGAATTTTTGCCGATAATCGAGAGCCTGCTCGGAAGAACAGTCGTCTTCGATAATATTGATAATGCGATCTATATGGCAAAAAAGCTCGGTTACAGAGTGCGTGCGGTCACTCTTGACGGTCAGCAGATAAATCACGGAGGATCGTTCACGGGCGGTTCAGTGAAGCACAGCTCATCTCTCCTCAGCAGAGGTGACGAGATAAAGAAGCTCACGGAATCTCTCGACGAAGCCAACAAAAAATACGACGCCGAGTCAAAGATATTTGCGTCGGTATCCGAGGAGTTGTCCTCTGCCGAAAACGAATACGCGTTGCTCGGTGAGAGAATACGTATTCTCGGAAGTATGCGTGCTGCCGAGGAGGCGGAATACCAGAAGCTTCTCGCTTCGGTAAATGCCGACGGTGTACTTATCGAAAAGCTCAACGAGGATCTTATAGGCATCTCAAACAAGAAGCAGCAGTATGACGAAGAGGTAGAAAAGCTTGAGGAAAGATCCTCCGAAATAAGGGAAAGGATCGAGGCAATAAAGGAATACCGACTTGACGAGCAGACAAATCTCTCCGAGCTTGATGATGCGAGAGAGGATAACGATAAAAAGCTTACCGAAATACGTATTGGAATAGGCGTTTTCGAAAGCGAGCTTGAAATAAAAAGGCTCGATACCGAGAATGCGAGAGAAGCGATATCCGCTGCTATCGAAGGCATCAATGCCGAGAAGGCAAGGATAGAAGAGCTTGAGAACAAGATAGAGATACTCCGAGACCTTTCTCGCGAAAAGACAGATCTGCTTGATGAGGGTATAACAGAGCTTTCAAGGCTGAACGGCGAAAGACTTGACGCCGAAAAGGGAAATGCCGAGTTCGATAAAAAGATGTCCGAGCTTCGTTCGAATATAAAAGAGAAGAACGATGCGAGAGACTCCATATCTGCTTCTCATATGCGCAACGAAAATACGCTTACCCAGCTTCGCGAGGAGCAGGACAGAACCGCAGGCAAGCTCTGGGAGGACTATAATATGACCAGAGCAGATGCTATCGAGCAGGGATATACCCCTGTTGCTGAGGATGAAAGAGCGGCAGTCGCCAAGACGCAGAACGATTACAGAAACAAGCTTCGTGTCATGGGATCGGTAAACGTCAGCGCAATAGAAGAATACGAGGAGGTAAAGACGAGATACGACAAGCTCTCAGAGCAGATGAACGATCTTACCGAGTCAAAGAAGGATCTTCTCCGTATAATCACCTCGCTTGAAAAAGAAATGAGAACTGCGTTCACAGATACCTTCAACAAGATAAACGAAAACTTCGGCAAGACCTTCAACGAGCTGTTCGGAGGAGGAAGCGCAGAGCTTATTCTCACTGATCCCGACGACGTTCTGACGAGCGGAATAGAGATAAAGGCGGCGCCTCCGGGAAAGATCATAAAGAATCTTGTTCAGCTTTCGGGCGGTGAACAGTCCTTTGTCGCAATAGCACTCTTCTTTGCAATACTCGGAGTAAATCCGACACCGTTCTGCATACTCGACGAGATCGAGGCGGCACTTGACGAGGTCAACGTAGACAGACTCGCAAGATATATCAGCCGCTATTCCGGAAAAACACAGTTTATACTTATAACCCACAGAAGAGGTACAATGGATGCCGCTAATATTCTTTACGGTGTAACAATGCCCGAAAAGGGAATATCCAAGGTGCTTGCTCTCAACGTGGAAGAAATATCAAAGCAAAAAGGAGAAGAGTGGGATGGCATTTTTGGACAAGCTTAAGAACGGTCTTCGCAAGACCAAGGAAAATCTTTTCGGCGGTCTCGGTGAGCTGTTCGGAATAAATAAAGAGATAGACGACGATTTTTATGACGAGCTTGAGGAAATACTTATCTGCGCGGATATAGGCTTTGAGGTAGCCACCGAAATAAGCGAATCCCTAAGAGAAGCGGTAAAGGAAAAGCATATCAAGACCCGAGATGAGGCTTTCTCCGAGCTCAAGGAGATAGTTGCGTCAATGATAGGCGACGGCGAGCCCCTCGATCTTTCGAGTACTCCTTCAGTAATACTCGTAATAGGAGTTAACGGAGCGGGTAAGACTACGTCTATAGGCAAGATCTCAAACAGACTTATCAAGGACGGAAAAAAGGTAGTCGTGGCTGCTGCGGATACCTTCCGCGCGGCGGCTATAGATCAGCTCTCGGTATGGTGCGATCGCTCGGGAGCACAGATAATCAAGCATACAGAGGGTTCGGACCCGGCGGCGGTAGTTTACGATGCAGTGAACTATGCTAAAAATAAGAATGCCGACGTTCTTATAGTAGACACCGCGGGCAGACTCCACAATAAAAAGAACCTAATGGACGAGCTTGCAAAGATAAACCGAGTTATCGACAGAGAAAATCCCGGAGCATCAAGAGAGAACCTTCTCGTGCTTGACGCCACTACGGGTCAGAATGCGATAATGCAGGCGAAGGAATTCAAAAATGCCGCAAATCTTACCGGACTTATACTGAATAAGCTTGACGGAACCGCGAAGGGCGGTATTATCCTTTCTATAAAAAAGGAGCTCGGTATACCTGTAAAGTTTATCGGTGTCGGAGAAAAGATAGACGACATGCAGCCGTTTGATGCGGCGGAGTTTTCAAACGCTTTGTTCGCAAACGATGACGGAGCGGAGGCTGAGGAGGAATAATGCTTAAGGATTATAAGATAGTTCTCGCCACGAACAACGCCCATAAGGTCGGTGAATTCGAAAAGCTGTTTTTCTATCACCTCGGTAAGGAAGTAAAGATATATACTCTCAAGGAAATAGGCTTTGAGGGTGATATAGTTGAAAACGGAAGGACCTTCAGCGAAAATGCACTTATAAAGGCAAGTGCGGTAGCAGGAGAGGGCATAGTTGCCATTGCCGACGATTCCGGACTTTGCGTTGACGCACTTGACGGTGCACCCGGTATATATTCGGCAAGATATGCGGGAACGGGAAATGATAGGGACAACAATAATAAGCTTCTCGAGGAGCTTAAAGGAGTGTCCTACAGAGACGCCTCTTTCGTGTGCGCGCTCGCATGCATATTCCCCGAATCGAGCGGAATAGATCCGTTTGTGTGCAAGGGTGTGTGCAGGGGAGAAATACTCCTGGCCGAGAGAGGAAAGGGCGGCTTCGGATACGATCCTCTTTTCTGGGTGGACAGTAAGGGCAAGACCTTTGCAGAACTGACCGAAGACGAGAAAAACGTGATAAGCCACAGAGGCGACGCCGTAAACGTTCTTATCGGAGAGCTTCGCAGAATAGGTCAGATAGACTAAAGGAGAATATTATGTTAACAAGCAAGCAGAGAGCGACACTTCGCTCAATGTCAAACGATATGCCCGCGATAATTCAGGTGGGTAAGGGCGGTATAGGAGAAAATCTCCTCCGCACGGTCGCAGACGCACTCGAAGCGAGAGAGCTTATAAAGCTTTGCGTTCTGGACAACAGCGATTATTCGGCTCGCGAGGCGGCCGACGAGATCTCCGAGGAGCTCGGAGCCGACGTTGTTTCGGTCGTTGGTAAAAAGGTAGTTCTTTACCGCGAATCGGTAAACAATAAGAGGATAGAGCTGAAATGAGAATAGGAATATACGGAGGCTCGTTTTCTCCTATACACAACGGGCACATACGCGCGCTCAAAGCCTTTCTCGATCAGATGCAGCTTGACTTCGTATACGTTATTCCCACGTATATTCCTCCTCACAAGCAGACGAGCGGAGTTATAGATTCAAGGCACAGACTTAAGATGTGCGAGCTTGCGCTTGAAGGCATAGACGGTGTTGTAGTCTCTGACATCGAGATCGCAAGAGGTGGGACGAGCTATACGGTAGATACTCTTCGCTCACTTTACAGAGAAGAGAACAGGCTCTTCCTTCTGATGGGAACCGATATGATGCTCACTCTCGATACTTGGAGAGAGCCGGAGGAGATATTCAGACTTTGCTACCCCGTCTACATGAGAAGAGAAAACGACAAGGCAAACGATGCCCTCATTGTTAAGAAAATATCCGAATATCTGAGCAAATACGGAAAGGTCGTTCGCAGGATCATGGCAGATCCGATAGAAATATCTTCAACAGAGATAAGAAGAAGGCTGTCAAAAGGCGATGACGTATCCGCTTATCTTCCCGAAAAGGTAATAGACTATATAAAAGAAAATCAGCTCTTTACAGATTCGGAGAATTGATATGACAAATGAAAAAGAAAAAAAGCTTTCCGATCTGCGACTGAACGTTGGATATGAGGTGTCGGAAAAAAGATACAGACATATACTCGGTGTCGAGGAATGTGCGGTGAGAATAGCCGCGCTTTATTCGGATATTCTGAGCGAAGAGGACGTATACCTTCTCAGAGCAGCGGCCCTTCTTCACGACGTTACAAAGGATAAGGGTGACGAATGGCAAAGAGATTTTATCTCGGAAAACAAAATAATCCTGCCAAAGGGAGACGAGGAAGCGGTCCAGCTGTGGCACTCGTTTACGGCACCGACATACGTGTCGCTCAGGTATCCTGAATTTTCATGTAGGACAGTCCTTGATGCTGTCTACAGACATGCAACCGGTGATGTTCAAATGACGCTCACAGACAAGATCATATGCCTTGCGGATTATATCGAAAACGGAAGAAAATACGACGCATGCATAGACGTTCGCAGACGATTCTTTTTTGACGGTGCTGAAAAAATGAGCATCAGAGAAAGAATAAAACACCTTGACCGATGCTTGCTCCTCTCATTCAAATATATTTCGGAGCATCTTTCGGCAAACGGAGAAAAAATATCAAACAAAACAAAAAGGGCAATGGATGCCTTAATATCAGAAATAAACTCTACGGAGGGACTATAATGGAAGAATTATATGAAAACAGAGTAAAACTGTCCGAAGACCCTACACCCGAGGAGCTCGCGGTGTTTATATGCAGAATACTCTATTCAAAAAAAGCAAGAAACATCAAGCTTATCAAAATAGATGATAAGACGTCTATCGCCGACTACTTCGTACTTGCGACTGGTACGTCATCCACTCACGTGCGTTCGCTCGGTGATGCGGTCGAGTTTTTCACCTCAAAGTTCGGAGTAACACCGACAAGAGGAGAGGGAAGAGACAACTCGGCATGGACGGCACTCGACTACTCAAGCAGCATAGTTCATATATTTAACAGAGAATCAAGAGAGTTCTATAATCTCGATAAGCTTTATGCCGACGTCGAGCCTATAGAGGTCGACTACGAAAATATTGACTGATAACATCGGAGGATATAATTATGAAATACGATTTTTCGGCCATTGAAAAGAAATGGCAGAAATATTGGGAGGAGAATCAGACCTTCAAAACGGACGTCTGGGATTTCTCAAAGCCTAAATTCTATGCGTTGGATATGTTCCCGTATCCGTCGGGCGTAGGTCTTCACGCAGGTCACCCCGAGGGATATACCGCTACCGATATCGTTTCCCGTATGAAGAGAATGCAGGGATATAACGTTCTTCACCCCATGGGCTACGACTCCTTCGGTCTGCCCGCAGAGCAGTACGCCGTAACTACGGGCAATCACCCCAACGGTTTTACTCAGGAGAATATCAAGACCTTCTCAGCACAGCTTCGTGAGCTCGGCTTTGACTATGACTGGTCAAAGATGATTGCGACAAGCGATCCCGACTTCTATAAATGGACGCAGTGGATCTTCAAGCAGCTCTACCTTGACGGCTATGCACAGTATATAGATATGCCTGTTAACTGGTGTGAGGAGCTCGGTACCGTCCTTTCAAACGACGAGGTCATCGACGGCAAATCCGAGAGAGGCGGATTCCCGGTAGTCAGAAAGAACATGAAGCAGTGGGTAATCAATCAGCCCGCATTTGCAGAGGAGCTTCTTGAGGGCCTTGACGAGATGGATTGGCCGGAATCCACAAAGCTCATGCAGAAGAACTGGATAGGCAAGTCTACCGGCGTTGAGGTCAAGTTCGACATCGTTGGCGGCGGTGAGTTCTCTATCTTCACAACCTGTATTGAAACCATCTACGGTATTACCTTCATGGTGCTTGCTCCCGACGGTGAGGTCGTAAAGCAGCTTATGCCCAGAATCGAAAACAAGGAAGAGGTTCAGGCATACATCGACGAAACTCTTAAAAAGAACGATATGGACAGAACCGAGCTCAACAAGACAAAGTCGGGCTGTGAGCTTAAGGGTGTTACCTGCATCAACCCCGTAAACGGCAAGGAAGTGCGTATGTTCATCGGTGACTTCGTGCTTGCAAGCTACGGTACGGGTGCGGTTATGGCAGTTCCTTCGCACGATCAGCGTGACTTTGAATACGCTATAGCACATAACATTGATATGATCCAGGTAATCGACGGTGACGAAAAGCTCGGACACGTTGACGTATCCGAAAAGGCGTTCGAGAAGCAGGGCTATCTCGGTAAGGGCTACCGCCTTGTAAACTCCGAGGAATTTACCGGCCTTACCGTTGAGGAAGCAAAGGAAGCGATCACAGAAAAGCTCGAAAAGATGGGCGTTGCAAAGCGTACTGTTAATTACCATTTCAGAGAATGGATTTTCGCGCGTCAGCGTTATTGGGGTGAGCCCGTTCCCGTTGTTCACGGTGAGGATGGAACGGTTTATGCTCTTCCCGACGAGGAGCTTCCGCTTATTCTTCCCGAGCTTGAAAACTACAAGGGCGAGGGCGGCAAGGCACCTCTTGAGAACGCAACCGAATGGAAGTATTACGATAAGAACGGAATTAAGGGCAAGAGAGAGACCTCCACAATGCCAGGATCCGCCGGATCGAGCTGGTATTTCCTCCGCTATATCGATCCCGACAACGATAAGGAATTTGCAAATCAGGAGCTTCTTAAGCACTGGATGCCCGTTGACCTCTATATTGGCGGCCCGGAGCATGCGGTCGGACATCTGATGTATTCAAGAATCTGGAACAGGTACCTCTATAACAAGGGACTTGCTCCCACGAAGGAGCCCTTCAAGAAGCTCGTTCACCAGGGAATGATCCTCGGCGCAAACGGCATCAAGATGGGTAAGCGCTTCCCCGAATTCGTAGTTAACCCGAGCGACGTCGTAAGAGATTACGGTGCAGATACGCTCCGCCTTTACGAAATGTTCATGGGTCCGCTTGAGGTCTCCAAGCCTTGGAGCGACTCGGGCGTTGACGGTGCAAAACGCTTCCTCAACCGTGTGTGGGCATTCTTCACAGAGGAAAAGAACATTGTAAACGAGGCAGTTCCCGCACTTGAAAAGATCTATCACAAGAGCGTAAAGAAGATCACCGAGGACTTTGAAAAGCTTGCGTTCAACACCGCAATTTCTCAGATGATGATCTTCGTAAACGCAGTTTACAAGGAAGAGAAGTGCCCGAAGGAATACGCCGAGGGACTTGTCAAGATGCTGTCCTGTATCTGTCCTCATATCGGTGAGGAGCTCTGGCAGATCCTCGGTCACGACAACACCATCGCATACGAGCCGTGGCCGACGTTTGACGAGGCAAAGACCGCAGACGATTCCGTAGAGGTCGCTGTTCAGGTCAACGGTAAGCTCAAGGCAACCGTAATGGTTCCGAAGGATGCTCCCAAGGAAGAAGCTATAGCAGCAGCAAAAGCCGATGAGAGAGTAGCGGCAGCTATTGATGGCAAGACTATAGTCAAAGAGATCTCTGTTCCCAATAAGATTGTTAACATAGTAGTAAGATAAAAGACCTGTGCCCGAGGCTGAGAGTTTTTGCTTGCCTCGGGCACAAAATTGCTGATTACATCGTTTTTTTGGCTGAATACTTTAAAACATCAAAGAAAAAACGCAATAAATATAAAAAGTTTTAAAAAAGCTATTGACAAACGAACTCAAATGGTGTATAATAATATATATAGATTTGTTTTCAGACCGAGGGGAGGGAAACAGGATGGCTGAAGTTAGAGTAAAAGAAGGCGAGTCTCTTGACAGTGCACTTCGTCGTTTTAAGCGTCAGTGCGCAAGAAGCGGCGTTCTTACCGAGCTTCGTAAGAGAGAACACTACGAAAAACCCAGTGTAAAGCGCAAGAAGAAGTCTGAAGCTGCAAGAAAGCGCAAGTATAAATAATATAAGTTTATTTTTACTTTTGGTCGGTTTTTATAGCCGACCATTTCTTTTAGAAAAGAAATGGGGACGTCTCGTTTGATAAGAGAGACGCCCCTTCTTTTGCTTTTATATTGTAAGAGTGATAGATCTCTTGGCTACCGAGATGACTGTTTTTCCGTCCTCGGGCGTGTTTTGCTGTTCACCGTCAACAGACCAGATAACGTTATTTGGAAGAGTGACGGTGATTTTTTCCGCCTTTCTGAACACGAACATATCGTTGTCAAAGTTTGATGAAGCAACGCTTGCTCCGATCTTATTGAAATCGTTTATGTTTTCAGGCTTCTTGACAAGAACTATCTCGAAAACACCGTCGTTGAGCTTTACCGTATCACGGCTGAGCTTTACTATACCGCCTATTTTAAACGTGTTGGCTATAGCACCGAAAACATAATCACCTTCTATCTCCTCACCGTCGAGCTCGCATTTTACGTGTATCGACTGTACCGAGGCAAGGTCCTTCAAGCCTTCAAGAACGTATGCAAAATGCCCGAGAACGTTCTTGGTCTCCTGAGGCGCAGTGTATGAGCTTGCGGTGAAAATTCCGAAGGATGCAATATAAGAGAAGAACCTCTCTCCGTTGAAGCTTCCGACGTCAAGCTCTGTGTCAGTACCTTCTATCGCGTTTACTGCTGCCGTGGGAAGATCAAGCGATATGCCGATTCCGGATGCAAAATCGTTTGTAGAGCCGGCGGGTATATAGCCGAGCTTTATTTTTTTCTTTGATTTTATAACTCCGTTTATTACCTCGTTGAGAGTGCCGTCGCCTCCGCAGCATATGACTCTGTCGTATCCGCCGGCAGCCGCTACTGCGGCAAGCTTTTCAGCGTGCCCTTTGTATTCTGTCATAGCAACGGTGGGGGGGAACTCCGAGCTTTCCGAAAGTGTCTGAACTATATCGAACAGCGCAGCTCTCGCCTTCAGCTTGCCCGAGACAGGATTTATTATCAAAAATATTTTTTCTGATTTTTTTACGAGTTTTTTATATTTGTTTCTTCTGAGAAGACCCACGATATTACCTCCGTTAACTTTTTGTATATTTATATTTCGGATATTTCAAAAAAAGACTTGACAAACCGTTATGTTTGTGGTATAATATTAAGGCTGAATATTTCGGGGTGTGGCTCAGCTTGGTAGAGCGCATGGTTCGGGACCATGAGGCCGCAGGTTCAATTCCTGTCACTCCGACCAATAGGCGGTGACTGTATCCGGTTTCGGTACAGTCACTGCCTTTTTTACTAACCACGCAGTAATAAAATATTCGTATTGAAAATAGCGTTCATAACAAAAACGGTGAACGCCCGATCGTTTTTGGTCGTATGTTGTTTAGAGCGGTTTTACTGCTCTTTTTTTATACTTTTCCTAAAACCGCATTAAGTATCGCGTATGTAACGTCACATTCTGCGGCATGCTTCTTTCGGTAGTTAGGCTCTTTACCCGACACCTGTTTGAATGCTTTTAGTGTGCTTTCGGGAATCTGATTGAATATAACATTCCGATCAAGCATATCGGCAAGAGCTTCGTATGTACCGTTGTGCTGTTTTACCCAATCGGGAACACCGGTAATTGCGCCGAGCCAAAATGCGAATTGGAAGTTGTAGGAGCTGTTGATGATACCGACGATCTGTTCCTCGTTCATAGGCTTCAGAGCTTGCCAATTATAGTTGAACGGACCGACAAATCCACCGCCAAATTCGGTCGGCTTTTTGAACGTGATATATTCGTCAACGTCCTTCATGATCTCGTAAGCGTGATTGATGGCTGCTTTTGCAGTATTCATCTTTTCCTCGGTACGCCATCCCTGCGTAGCGGCAAGGATGCCGATATGGTTTGCACCGGGAAATCTGGCTTTTGGTTTGTAGTATCGCTCGTTCTTGCCCCTGATAGAAAAATCGTCAACCGAGTTATACTCCAAGACCGCCGCCAAATGCTCAAACGCCAAGGTCAATTCTTCCGCATAAACGGGAATATCTTCGGGAGCCTTTGTCATAGCGAGGATGTTGGCAACGATGGCACGGTCGCCACCGCGCCCCTCAGCATCCAATGCCGCACCACCGCGAAACCAATTCTTGTGTGTCGATGCGATTTCGGGTGTCAACAACGCAGTGACCGCCTTTTGAATCGCAGGACAGCTTGCTTCAACGCCCAAGTTCAAAAGTCCACCAATGTGGCAATCCATACCGTCAATACCGTGAAGCTCGTGCCCGAACCATCCGTCGGGGTGCTGTGCGGACAAGTGCTTTTGGGTATTTGTTTGTGCCAAAATCTCATTCTGAAGCGCCATCATAAAAGGCTCGTCCACGGGAGTATCAAGCATATCTCGATATACCAAATATTTAATACTTGGGCAAGCATGTTCAAGGAGAAAGTCTATTTGCTTTTGAAAGTTATATGCCATGACTCATTCTCCTTTTTTCATGCGTTCAATTATATGCAAAAATTCTACCGCCCAAAATGTAAGCTCACACCATATCGCCGTATCTTTTCTATGGTCGGGTTCAAGCCCGATCTCTGCATAAGGATGTCCGCTGCGGAAATTGTCTTTGAAACGACTTTTTTCATAAGACGATGTGAACGTGGTACGAAGTACGCCATCCTCGGACAGCATTTCAAGCAGGGTTTCCACCGATTCTCTGACCACTTGTGTTCGATCTCCTGTGACCTTTGCAAGCGCGGTCAATGTCTTTCTGTGATTGGGAGCTTTCTGCGGAAATGACAGCGCAAAAAAGGGATTCATATACGCCCAGCCGGGTCCTACCTGCTTACCGTTGATCTTTACCGCAAAACCGCCGAAATCCTTTGTGATTCTGTCGTGGTGGTCGATTGCTTCGGCAAGACGGGCAATACTTTCCTCTGTGCGCCAACTCTGCGTTTCAGCCAAGGTTTCAAGATGGTATTGACACGGGAAATAGGTGTCGGGCGTGATGGTGGGGTAGTTATATTTTCTCTTGAGATTCGGATTGAAGGTCGTGATCTCATCTGCCGACTCGTAATCAAGCAAGCTGACGAATGCCTTATAAGAAGCATCAACAAAATGTCGCATTTCGGGATCGTCACCATAACCGAGCAACGCTTGACAAGCATACAGTGTGACGTCAAGAGACGAGCCGCTGTTGATGCCGATACTACGTGTTTCAAATCGCACCTTTTCGGGATTGTAATACGAAAACTCTTGCTTGAGTACCGCATCGTCACGCATGGCTTTCACGAAATTTTGCACGATAGGCATATCCTTGGGGATACCGTAATTATGTAAGAGTCTTGCGGCATTTTCTCCGTCATCAAGATGTGATGCTTTGAATTTCTCCCAAGAGTGCATACCGATGCCGATATATCCGTTTGGCTTAACGTGAGTTAAAAGCAACTGATATTCGGGTGTCTGCATCACCTTTTCAAGAAGCAGTTCTTCCTCAGCTTCGGTGAGATCATGGAGTATGTCTTTATGCAAACGGTACTGAATCACATCTCTGCCGTTTTCAAGAAGAAAATCTATTGATTTTTGATAGTCAAAGCTCATATTTACCTCCGTTGGTGTAGTGCATTATCAAGAGAACTCGGAACGTAATATCGCACAGTTTTCTTGCATCGTTTTTCCAATCGACCTCAAGCTGTTGACCGCCGTAGGTGCTGATGCCTTTTAGTTGATTTTCATCAACGTTGGCTCGACAAATACCGTTTTCGTCAATGGCATTGGCGAGAAGATCTACTTCCGCTTGTAGTTCGGGGATATAGGTTGCAAGACCGCAACGGCAGAGCCATTCTACACGGTCAAGATATGTATAATGAACGCCGTCCTTGTCATAACCGAGAGTGTATCCTTCCTTAAGGCAACCTACCGTTCCAAGAACGTATCCTACCCAACTGTCACCGCCGACTTGACATTCGGGGCGGTCAGAGCGCATCAGCTTTTTCACGGCTTCTGCGAGAATCTTAATATTATCCTCGGTTCTCCACGAGGTCGTATGTGCCAAAATATCAAGATGATAATAGCAAGGCCACTTTTCGTAATCGTTGAAAACACGCTTTTCCTTGCCGCTGATCTTTTTAATGCGTGTGATATCCAAGATAGAATCCACTTCAAGCACACGCTTAAAAGAGTCAAGTGCCAACTGTATCTGCGGTCTGATATCAATAATACCTTCATATCCGGCACGTGCGATACAAGCCGAGCGAATCAGATTCTGACCGTTGGCAGCATAGCGGAACTCGTCATAATATTTGCCCTTGGTACGATAGCAAAGGTCTGTCAGTTCGGTTGTCACAAAGGCATCCATAGCACGCTTCAGCACGGGATCGTTCTTACCAACTGCCTTTTCTGCAAGCCACTTTGTGCCGACCTCTTGGTTCTCGTAAGGTCCGGCATCTTTGTTCGGTCCGTGAAAGCCGTTGCCAAGCCAGCCGTTTTCCTTTTGACAACTTGCGATGAGCTTGTATATCTGTTCTTCTTTGATCTGAGCAATAAGATCCGTTTCTTCCTCTGCTGCAATGTTACCGAGAATCTCTTTCTTTACACGGAGACGGATGGAGGGATTGGCGTTTTCGAGAAGAAAATCTATTTGTTTTTGAAAGTTGTGAGCCATCTTATTTCTCCGTTATAGTATTTTCTGTAATGATGTAAGTGTGGAGAGCACGTGCCATTTCAAACTACCTAGTTATGAAGGCGAATTTATTTTTTAAAACATCTATGACTGTTAAAACTCCAACACAAGCTTTTCGTTAGCAAAGAGCAGAGCTTTTATTTCTTTGCCCTGTACGTCGAGCGTAACCTTCTGCGTGTATGGACTTTCAAGAGTAACACGTGAAGCCTTTTTATTCTTCCACTCAATATCCACAGTGATATTACCCTTTGCCTTAAGCCCACTTATGCTTCCGTCGGTGAATTTGTCCGGAAGAGCAGGCAGGATCCGTATCTTGCTGTCCTCACATTGAAGAAGCATGAGCGTTATTCCCGCGCAAACACCGAAATTTCCGTCTATCTGGAATGGAGGATGCGCACAGAAGAGATTGAGGAAGCTTCCGCCGCCTTTCCAAGTGCTTCTGTTTTTTGGATCTGTGAATCTCAGCTGATTATTTAGGATATTGAGAGCTCTGTTTCCATCCTTCAGCTTTGCCCAAAAGCATACGCGCCAGCCCATAGCCCATCCCGTGCTGAAATCGCCTCTGCGGTCAAGAGTAACTCTGCATGCGTCGGCAAGCTCCGGCGTTCCTTCAACAGTGATCTCATCACCCGGATAAAGACCGTACAGATGTGATGTGTGACGGTGCTTTATATCGAACTCCTCATATTCTTCGTCGTATTCGAGAAGCTGTCCTTGCGAGCCTATTTTATACGTGTTGAAGGCAGGAAGCAATTGACGAACCTTTTTTACAAAGTCGTCATCGATGCCGAGAATATCCGCAGACTTTGAAATACATGTGAAAAGATCGGTGAGTATAGCCTGTGTCATTGCAGTGTGCTTTGCGAGCACAAGGCGTTTTCCTTCTGCATTTTTGTATGAGTTTTCGGGTGATGTGGAAGGAGATACAATATAGTTTTCACCGTCCTTTATCATTACCGAAAGATAGAATTCTGCCGCACCCTTCATGAGCGGATAAGCTGTATCACGGAGGAAATCCTTGTCGAGTGTATATTCATAATGCTCAAAGAGATGTCTGCAAAGCCAACCCGCTGACATGTTCCAGAATGCCCACTGTGTGCTTCTCGGTCTTTGAAGCCCTACCGGTGATGAATGTCCCCATATGTCAACGTTATGATGTGCACAATAGCCGTTTGCACGGTAAAACTCCTTTGCCGTATCCATTCCGGTGACGCTTATCTTTTTTATCAGATCTACAAGCGGCATATCAAGTCCTGCGAGATTGCACATAAGCACAGGCCAGTAATTCATTTGGGTATTGATGTTTACCGTGTAATTTGCTTGCCACGGAGGAATAAACATCTCATTCCAAATACCTTGGAGATTGGTTGCCTCACTACCTTCTCTCGATGATGCTATGATGAGATAACGGCCGAAATTATAGATCAGCTCAATAAGTCCGAGATCCTGCGATTTATCCTCAGCTTTTAAGCGTTCATCTGTATTTTTATCGGATATAGGGAATCCGAAATCGGTTTTTATACGTGAATAAAGAGAAGAGTGATCCTCCGTATGCCTCTTGAGTATCTCGGAGAACCGAACCTCCGAAAGCTTTTCAACGCGGGATCTGCAAGGATAATAATGATCCTTTACGGGAAGCGAATCGAATGAGACAAAGCTTGTCTCAATACACATCGTAAAATAAACTTCGGTAGCATCCTTTACCGTAAGCTCGGATCTCTCAAACGAAATGCTTCCGTTTGTTTTTACAGCGCCTATAGCCGCAAATTTTATACCGCTTCCGTCGTATTCGATCGGTGACGTTTTCGTATAATCTGTTGCCGGCATATTGGAAGGAGCCTCACCTGTCAAAAACAGCATGTTTTGATATGCCGTAGTGATACTTTTTAGCTGAGAGTCGGCCGAGAAGGTATAGCTTGACGGTGCGTCGGAGGATAGGAATACCGCAATGCAGTTGTCGGGATGCGAAACAATGTATTTTCTGTTGAAGGCTATTCCGTTTTGCTTGTATCTTACGTTTACCGCTGCCGTTTCAAAGTCAAGCTCACGGTAATAATCGCTTATTTCTCCCTCGCACTCGGATCTGATATAAAGATTTCCGAGAGGCATATACGTTTGTGAAAAATCGGACGTAAACTCTTTTTCTATAAGAGCCTCTGCTTCCTCGACCTTGCCGGAAAGGACAAGTGCCTGACTTTTTATATAGGCATCATAGGCGCCTTCCTTTTTTACTCTTTTCGGCTTTCCCGACCAGAGCGTATCATGATTAAGTGATATTTTTTCAACGCCCGGTTTTCCGTATACCATGGCTCCTACCGAACCGTTACCGAGGGGAAGTGCTTCCTCAAAACAGGTTGCGGGTAATGAATATCTGAGCCTGTTTTCCATAGTTTTATCTCCTTTGCGGTCTGTATTATTCAAACATTTCTCGGTTTACATAGGCGTGTGCCGCAACTACAGGAGTTTCGCATACGTATTCGTTATCCGAAAATACGAGATCCCTGACGTTGTCTGCACAGACGCAGGGAACGCTTGTCTGTGTGAATCGGTTGTTTGTTATTCTTATGCTTCCGTGGTAGTAGAAGCCGTCAACCGTCTTTCTTCGCTTGTTTATGTCGATTACGGCACGGCTCCATTTACCGTGACGGCAGTCGTCGAAGAAATTATTCTTTATCGTTACGTCGTTTACAGATCCGCATTCAAGCCATTTCATTGGGTCTGACTCAAACTGTATTGCCGCACCGCCGCTGTGAAAATAATTACCGACGATCTCTATGTGTCCCTTGGCAGCAATCAGCATACCGCGTGCGCGGTTGTTTCTGATGACGTTGTTTCTGATGATCGCGTCAGCCTTGTCCGAAAGATTTTCGACTATCATATTTTCGCATATCTCTCCATCGATATCAGATAACTCCAGAGATGTGTATTCCGCGCTTAGAACGTCGACAGATTTTACTCTTGCAAAAGCCTTCGGCTGCTGACTTTCTCTGTCGAGTATCTGAATTTTGTCACCGACCGAATATATGTCTATACCCCTTGCCTGAAAATGTCCGTAGCGAACGAGTATTGAATCGGAAGCCTTCTTGGCAATGACGGTATATATTCCGTGAAGATTGACGGCGTCGTCAAGTTGATTTTCAAACAGACTGTCCTCTATTATGACTCTTCCGCGGCAGTTTACGAAATGAGTCGCGTCCTGACCTGCAGACCAGTATCTGCCCGCGTCCGGAGTTACCGTACATGAGCGTACCGTCACGTCCTTGGATTTTTGTGCGATAAAAGCCATTCCCCAGCAGGTATTCACTATTATATTCTCGAGGACCACGTTTTCAGAATGTGATACGAGAAAAGCCTGATTGCACCTTCTCGACATAGTAAAGACTATGGTATCACCTACCGGAGGAATGTTTTTTGCTCCGTATATCGTTAGAACGTCACCGTCAAGTGCCTTTTTCAGCTTGTTTATCGACGTTCCGAAATTTTCGTCTCCCGTGCCTCTGCGAAGCTCCATAGTCTCTGTGACGTAATCGAGAGTTCTACCCATAGCCTCGTATTGGTTGTCGCTGAATTTCTGAAATAGCGTATCACCGAAGAAATGAAGCTCGGGATGTTCATCGAGTTTTATTTTAACATATTCCTCTGTGCTTTCTGTGACCTTTCCTTGAAAATTGCATGTGTCGGCACATCTGACAGTAAGATTTTTGACGGTTACGTTCCTTGATCTGCTTATTATCGCAAAGTCCATAGGCCCGTGGAGAATAAACTCACTTCCCGATCCGTCTACCGTGATATCGTTCATAGCCTCTATTGAAAGAGCGGTGGCTTTAAATCCGTTATGGCCGTGATTTGCGACGCAGATCGGCGGAGCGGAAGCCTCGCTCGCATAGACGTGATAGGTCCCTTTGGGAATACATATTTCCTTTTCTCCCGTTTCCTTTGCGTACTTTAAAGTCAGCGCAAGAGAGTGAGCTACAGAATCAAAAGGAGAGCTTAAAAGTGTCATCTTGCTTATCCTTACCTTCGGTATATAATTTTATATATTAATTATAGCATTTATATTTTGCAATGTCAATATCCAAAGTGCTTTTTTGCACTTTACTATATAAATATTTTCAAAGCGGCTTGACTTTTTATCCTGTCTGTGTTATTATAATAACAGAGTAAAAAACGGAGTGTTTATATGAAAAGCATTATATATGAACAACTGATAAATATGCAAGACGCTGAATACAGAGAATTTCAGTCAAGGCTTGTTCCGACCGTTAGTCTTGAGAGAATGATCGGTGTCAGAGTACCGTCTCTCAGAGCGCTTGCAAGAAAAATGAAAAAAGAAGGAATAGATGAAAGCTTTCTTCGCGAGCTTCCGCACGAATATTATGACGAGAATAATCTGCACGCATTTCTGATCTCGGAGATAAATGACTTTGACAGATGTATAACCGAGATCGAGAGATTCCTTCCGCATGTGGATAACTGGGCGACGTGCGACGGCCTGCGCCCGAAATGCTTTGCAAAAAACAAGGAGAAGCTGTTGCCCCTTATTGACGGGTGGATAGCATCTGTACACCCTTATACGGTGAGATTCGGAGAAGAGATGCTTATGCTCCATTTCCTTGACGGGGAGGATTTTAAGGAGGAGTACCTTCTCAGATGCGCACGAATAATAAGCGATGAATACTACGTCAATATGATGACAGCGTGGTTCTTTGCCACGGCACTTGCTCTTCAGTATGAAAGCGCAGTGAAATATATAGAGCAGAGGCGTCTCCCACCATTCGTTCATGGTATGAGCATAAGAAAAGCATGCGAAAGCTTCAGAATTACTGAAGAGCATAAAGCCTATCTCAAAACGCTCAGACTCTGAAAATAAACGCGTATACCGTTTTTCTTGCGTCGAAAAGATTAACTATTTGTAAAAAAAAATCAAGAGGGAGTTTTTTGTTAAAATTGTTCTTTACTTTTTGAAGATTTTATGGTATACTATATTGTGCAAAAAAATTCAAACCCATCACAGAACACGTGAGTTAATTAAAGGAGTGGTTTATAATGAGTCGTATGGTAGGTACCATATCAAGAGGCGTTCGTGCGCCTATAATCAGAAACGGCGATGATCTTGCACAGATCGTTACCGATTCTATTCTCGATGCTTCCAAAGAGGAAGGCTATGAGATCCGCAACCGCGATATCGTTGCTATGACAGAGGCTATAGTGGCCCGCGCACAGGGAAACTACGCTACAGTTGAAGATATAGCTGCAGACGTCAAAGAAAAGCTCGGCGGTGAAACTGTAGGCGTTGTCTTCCCGATACTCAGCCGAAACCGTTTTGCTATATGCCTTCGCGGAATAGCAAAGGGCGCTAAAAAAGTGGTACTTATGCTCTCATATCCATCCGACGAGGTAGGAAACCACCTTATAAGCATAGATGCAATGGATGAAAAGGGAGTGGATCCTTACCGTGACGTTCTTGACCTCGCAAAGTACCGCGAGCTCTTCGGATACGAAAAGCATCCTTTCACCGGAGTTGATTACGTTGAATATTACGAGGGCCTTATCCGTGATTGCGGAGCAGAGGCTGAGATAGTTTTCGCTAACGATCCCAGAGCCGTTCTCAATTATACAAAGAACGTAATAAACTGCGATATACACACTCGCTTCCGTACAAAGCGCCTTCTCAAGGCTGCAGGTGCAGAACGCGTATTCGGACTTGATGAGATCCTCAATGCTCCCGTTAACGGAAGCGGCTATAACAAGGATTACGGACTTCTCGGATCCAATAAGGCTACCGAAAATCAGGTGAAGCTTTTCCCGAGAGATTGCCAGCCCCTCGTTGAGGACATACAGAGAAGACTTTTCGAGGCAACAGGCAAGCTCGTTGAGGTAATGGTGTACGGAGACGGTGCATTCAAGGATCCCATCGGTAAGATCTGGGAGCTTGCTGACCCGGTAGTTTCTCCCGCATATACGGCAGGTCTCGAAGGAACTCCCAACGAGTTGAAGCTCAAATATCTTGCAGACAATGATTTTGCAGATCTTTCGGGCGATGCGCTCAAGGAGGCTATCAAGGAGAAGATAACTCAGAAGGATGGTAACCTTGTAGGTCAGATGGTATCCGAAGGAACTACACCCAGACGCCTTACAGACCTTATCGGTTCACTCTGTGACCTTACGTCCGGTTCGGGAGACAAGGGAACACCTATCGTTCATATTCAGGGATATTTTGATAATTATACAACAGAATAATTCCAAGGATTAAAAAAGGCTGTTGTTTTCAACAGCCTTTTTTTTAAAAATATAAGAGGTATGCTATGAAAAAAATAAAAATAATTGCCGACAGTACGTGTGACCTTAGTGAAGACATTATTAAAAAATATGACATTTCCATAGTTCCGCTTTGTATTCTTCTCGACGGAAAAAGCTATTTTGACGGTCTCGAAATAACTCCGGATGAGATATTCAGGTGGTCTGACGAAAACAAAACCACCCCGAAGACCGCAGCCATTACGTTTGAAAAAACGCTTGAGGTCTTTAAGCCGTTTATGGATAACGGAGACGATATTATCTTTTTCGGAATATCCTCACATATGAGCAGTACGTGTAACGTTCCGCGCATTCTCGGTGCACAGGAGGATTATGACCGTATATTCGTTATAGATTCCGAGAACCTTTCTACGGGGATAGGGCTTCAGGTGATAAAAGCTGCCGAGCTTGCTTTTGAAGGGCGTACCGCGGAAGAGATAGTCGACATGATCAATGCCGACAGAGCAAAGGTCAGAGCGAGCTTTGTTGTAGATACGCTTACCTTCCTTGCAAGGGGAGGAAGATGCACTGCCATAACCGCTATTATGGCAAATACGCTCAAGCTTCATCCCATGATAATAGTCAAGGACGGAAAAATGGGAGTAGGCAAAAAGTACCGCGGACGTATGTCGGTGGCTCTTTCCGCTTACGTTGACGATCTTTCCTCGCAGCTGGTGAATGCCGACAGTAAAAGAGTATTTATTACTCACTCGGGATGCGAGCAGGCGATCATCGACCTGGTGAAAGAAAAGATAGAGGCGCTCGGTTATTTTGAGGAGATCCTTATAACTCAGGCAGGAGGCGTAATATCAAGCCACTGCGGTCCAAATACACTCGGAGTACTTTTTTATACAAAGTGATATCCTACATAGACGGTATCAAAGATAGAATTAATGGAGGACTTGTTTATGAGAAAGATAAGATACGGAGTAGTCGGAACCGGAAGAGGCAAGACCTTTATGACTCCGCCCGAATGTACGGGAATGGAGCTTGCCGCAGTATGCGACAGACGAGAGGATAAGCTTGAAATAATAAAGAGCAAATATGATAAAGACGGTACTCTTATGACGTTTACCGACTATGATGAAATGCTGAAAAGCGATATCGATGCGGTAATACTTGCAAATTTCTTTCACGAGCATGCCGAATTTGCTATAAAAGCAATGAAGGCGGGAAAACACGTTATGTCCGAGTGCATCGCGATGGGAACTCTCGCAGAGGGCGTTGAGCTGTGCCGTGCTGTCGAGGAGACCGGTATGATCTATATGATCGCGGAGAATTACCCGTTTACAAAGAACCGCATGGAGATGAAGCGTCTTTACGATTTGGGAGAGCTCGGTGAGCTTCTTTACGGGGAAGGCGAATACGCACATCCCATAACAGGCAAGTACTCCTATGATATCGCACCCGGCGAATACCATTGGCGCAATCAGATACCCTCAACATATTATTCCACACACGCTATAGCACCCATAATGTATATAACAAATACAATGCCGGTAAAGGTAAACGGATTTGTGCCCAAGATAAAGGATCAGTCCTTCAGAGGAGACGAGCTCCGTATGCAGGACCCGGGCGGTATCATCGTATGCCAGATGGATAACGGCGCGGTCGTCAGAACCATGCAGGGAGCCTTTCGGAACACCTCTCGCTCCACGAGACTGCATTGCACAATGGGAGCTTGCGAGACGGATAGAAATGCAGATTCCATGACGGTGTGGCATGAGGACTTTAACAGAGGGGAAATGCCGAAAACACGTACGTATTCTCCCGATTGGCCCGAGCACGCGGACCTTGCGTCGGCTGCGGGACACGGTGGAGGCGACTTCTGGGTAATGTACTACTTTGCTGAGGCGATAAGAAAAAATGAGCAGCCATGGCTTAACGTTTACAGAGCTTGTGCGATGTCAGCTATAGGTATGCTCGCGTGGAGATCTGCATGTGAGGGCGGAAGAACGTACGACGTTCCCGACTTCTCAAATGAGGAGGAGAGAAAAAAGTACGAAAACGACAGATGGACGGTCTTCAGAAAAGAGGGCGAGGACGACTCGGGTATGCCCCCGAGAACTCTTTCTCCTTGGAAGCCTACAGATAAAGCTCTGGAAAAAGCAAGGCAGGCGTGGGAGGAGAATGATTACCTCGGACTCGGCTGGAAGAAGAAAGACGTAGATATGTCCTTTGCTAAAATAAAGACCTGAAAATCAAATATAAAAAAGACGGGATTTTTCAAACTGTTATTGACACCCGTCTTTTTTTGTGCTATAATGTAATAAATGCGGTGGAAAGCCGTAAAGAAAGGAAGAAATATTATGATAGCAAGAACACCTCCTATGGGTTGGAATACTTGGAACACCTTCGGTGCGGATATAAATGAGAAGATGATACTTGAAACTGTGGACACTATAGTTGAGCAGGGATATAAGGACGCCGGATACGAATATATCGTTATTGATGACTGCTGGTTGCTTATGGACAGAGACGAGAACGGTGACCTTGTTACAGATCCTGAAAAGTTTCCTCACGGAATGAAGTACGTCGCTGACTATATACATTCCAAGGGACTTAAATTCGGAATGTATTCCTGTGCGGGAGTGAGAACCTGCCAGGGCTTCCCGTCAAGCTACGATCATGAGTATCAGGACGCACGCCTCTTTGCAAGGATAGGAATAGATTTTCTTAAATATGATTACTGCAATTTTCCGAACTATGCCAATAATAAGAACAGATACCTTACCATGAGTATGGCTCTCAAATCAACCGGCCGAGACATACTTTTTTCCGCCTGCAACTGGGGAAAGGGAGAACCGTGGAACTGGATGAGAAGCATAGGCGCTCATATGTACCGCTCTACAGGTGATATTATAGATACGTACGAGTCTTTTGCAAACATAATCCGTCTTCAGATAGACAATATGAATGCGAACTCACCGGGATGCTTTAACGATATAGATATGCTCACGGTAGGTATGTACGGAAAAGGACATGTCTCCAGAGAGAGCAGCTGTACCTTTGACGAATATGCTACACAGTTTGCCTTTTGGTGCTTCTCGGGAGCTCCTCTTATGATGGGGTGCGATATTCGTGACGTTGATGACGGATGTAAAAAGCTCCTTTTGAATAAGCACCTTATCGCAATAAATCAGGATCTTGAATGCCGTCCTCTGTATCAGGCAAACGGAACTACCAAGGATTATCCGATAATGATACGCTTCCTTGAAAACGGCGAGTTTGCGCTTGCATTCTTTAACCTCAAGGACGCAGACAGAACTCTTGAAATGCCGTTCCCGGATCTCGGTATTCAGTATCATTCCGGGGTAGGTGTTGATCTTACCGAGATACTTCTTACCGAGGACAGAATAGGTGAAACAGAGCACTTTGGTATCCGCCGTGACGATATGAGAATAAGAGTAAAGGCTCACTCATGCCGCATCTTCCGCGCAAAACTCGTTACGCTTTGATATTCATGAAAACACCGTGTCAAAAATGCGGTGCTCTTATGCACCCGGATGAGGAAGGTCTCTGTGAAAAGCTTATCGGGAGAGATACCGAGGTGAGACTTTGTATAGATTGTCTCGGGAAAAAATTCGGAGCGTCGAGAGAGGACCTTGAAAACCTTATAATACGTTACAGAAAATCGGGATGTCAACTTTTCTCACCATGGGATGAATGACGTCTGCAGCAATCTTTAAAACCAATCGTCAAAATATAAAAATCACCTCACCGCAGGTGATTTTTATATTGCAAAATAAGCTGATGAATTCCAAAATTCTCTTTTCTAAACGTATTTCTATTGACAAGCGAAAACAAATATGATATAATTGAATCGTAACCCGTGAAAGGAGAAACCCGATGAAAGAAAGAATGATAAGCTGCAAGCACTGCGGAGAACAGATCCGCCCGGATGAAGAAAAATGCCCGTACTGCAACAAGACCCTCGTGGTCGATTATGCAAGCCTCTATCCGGCGTATCCGAATAAAAAGTATTATTTACATATGTCGACCTCTCCGTGGGGAAGGATCCCGCTTCTCGGAGTGTTTGCTTTTTGTATAGTAGGCCTTATATGGATCATAATTGCGGTTTTTTCGGTGACCGAAATGAAGCCGGGAGCATGGATAATGCTGCTGCCCGTCTGCGGTCCTTGTTTACTCGGTGTCGTTTGGCTGACCTTATCTGTCTTTGCTATGTATAATTCTTATATGATATGGGACGGTGGCGACACGATAGAGGTGAGGATATTCAAAAAAACAAGAAAATATTCTGTAAGCTCTGTAGGAGCTCTCGTACAAAACGTTATATCTAACGGCAAGGTGACAAAGGTAAGGTATATCGTTGTTTCAAAAAACGGTACCCCCATGTGCGCGCTTCACGCAAATCAGGATACGCGGGATTTCTTCCGCCATTTCGGTATAAAAGAGACCGTAGATAATGAAATGCAATATAACGATTACGGTGAAAAATTTTTCGGAAGATGATAAACGTAAAAAGCCTCGCGCGATGCGAGGCTTTTTATATTCATTAAAGTAACGGTACTCCCGCTTTTTCACAAACTCTGATAGTTTCGCTGTCCCATATGCTTGACTGAACTTCACCGATGTGAGCGCAGCCGATCATAAGCATACAGAGTCTCGACTGACCGATACCGCCTCCTATAGTAAGGGGAAGCTCGCCTGAGAGAAGCATTTTGTGGAAGGGAAGAGCGCGTCTTTCATCGTGTCCTGACGCCGTGAGCTGATAGTCGAGAGACTTTTCATCAACACGGATACCCATTGAGGATATCTCGAGCGCGTGACCGAGAACGTCGTTCCAGAAGAGCAGGTCACCGTTGAGCTGCCAGTCATCATAGTCCGGTGCCCTGCTTCCGTGCGGCTTGCCCGATCTGAGCTTCTCTCCTATCTGCATTATAAATGCCGTCTTGTGCTCCTTGAGGTACGCATCCTCACGCTCTACGGGCGTAAGGTCGGGATAAAGATCCTCAAGCTCCTGCGTCGTTATGAAGGATACCTCTCTGCAGAGCTTCGTTGATAACTGCGGAAATCTTACGTGGAGCTGATCGTTCGTATCGCAGATCGCGTTTACGATAGCGCGTACTATCAGCCTCAGATAATCGAGAGTTCTCGTTTCCTTCGTTATGACCTTTTCCCAGTCCCATTGGTCAACGTATATCGAATGGATGTTGTCAAGCTCCTCGTCTCTGCGGATAGCGTTCATGTCTGTATAAAGACCTTCGCCGACACCGAAGCCGTAACGCTTCAGAGCGAGTCTCTTCCACTTTGCGAGCGAATGTACTACCTGCGCATCAAGGCCTATTGCGGGAACGTCAAAGGATACTGCACGCTCGACACCGCTCAGATTATCGTTAAGTCCCGACTCCTCGGTAACGAAAAGAGGCGCGGAAACTCTCTTGAGGTGAAGAGCGGAGGAGAAATCCGACTGGAACGTGCGTTTTATATATTCGATAGCCCTCTGTGTCTGATATGCATCAAGACTCGGCTTGTAACCGTCGGGGATATAAACCTTGTTCATTTAAGTGTGTCCTTTCGTAAGGATAATATTCAGTGTGAAGCTGCGTCCTTGTAGGATGAAAGCTTTTCAACGAATTCCGCAAAAGGCTTGCCGTCCTTAAGCATAAAGTAGAATTCGCTTATCATAGCGACGTCTTCGTCCGCGGTTATCTCACAGTACTTTTCAAGAGCTGCCTTTACACCGTTTTCCTTTGTGAAGGTCGAAATTTCAACCGCTGCCGCGTCTTCGGGATTGTCGAACAAGAGTGCCGCCGCGATGCCTACCGCGATGTGAGCGGGGATTTTTCCGCTTTCACGAACGCAATTGAACGCGCCGACGAGTCTGTCGTTCTTAGAGAGCTTTCTCTTGGGATCACGGCCCACTCTGTCAAGGCTGTCAACGAGAAGCTTGTTTTCGAATCTTACGACGAGATCTTCTACAAACTGGAGAGTATCGTCGAGAGAAGCACCGTGGCGAACCGCAAGAGCGCGAGAGGATTCGAGAAGAGCGCGTGTGAGAATATACTTTATCTCACCGTCACAAGCAACCTCAAATATGAATTTATGACCCTTGAGCCAGCCCATGTAAGCCATAAGAGCGTGTCCCATATTGTGTATGAGAAGCTTTCTTTCTATGAAGTAGCTGAAGGGAGAGAAGGGAACAAGACCGAGGATAGGCGGATACTCACAACCTACGGGACGGAAGCCCTTGGCGTCAACCGGAAGCTCACTGTAGGGCTCGGCACATATAGCGAGCGAATCAGCCTCGAGAAATTCGGGCGCCGTGGGAGGAACGGTACGTCCTACGCAGACGCAAACAAAGCCTACCATATCGTTGAAATACTGCTCGTCCTCCTCGGGAATGTATTTTTTAACGAGCCCGCAGAGATATTCGTTGGAGCCGATAAGATTTTCGCATATGAGAATGTTCAGGGGAGCACCCGATTCCTTGTGTCTCTTTACAATAGCCTTTGCTATAAGAGGAGCAACAAAGGGGAGAATGTTAACTCCGAGAGCGGTAGCCATAATGTCGCAGCCTGCAATTGTGTTTACAACAGCTTCCTCGTCTCTGCCGTTTACGGCGCTTACGTTTTCAACGTACTCAGCCTCAAATTTTGTACCCTTTGTAACGTGAATAGGATATCTTCCTCTCTCGTTTATGGCGTTTACAACGCTTTCGTTAACGTCGATAAATGTCGTGTGAAATCCGGAAAGATAAAATCTCTGTGCTATAAAGCCTCTGCCGATATTGCCGGCACCATACATAACTGCGTTCATAATAATCTCCGTTCCGCCGCACAAAGGCGGCATAAATATATTTTGAAATTAAAATAAATTCATACATAAAATTATATCACATTATTTGCAATAAGTCAATAGAAAGCGGAAATTTTTATAAAAAAGATTGCCGAGGAATATTCCTCGGCAATCTTTTCGCTTTAAGATGGAATTTGTCTTGGTGGGCCATCAGGGACTCGAACCCCGGACCGACCGGTTATGAGCCGGTAGCTCTAACCAACTGAGCTAATGGCCCATCTCTTCAGCGCCTAAATATTATACCACAAATCAAAACGTTTGTCAATACCTTTTTCAAAAGTTTTTTGAGAAATTTCAAAAAAAAATGTAAAAGCTTCCCCCAAAGGCGATAACGCCTTCGGGGGGAGAGTAAAAGGTTACTTTATTCACCCTTCTTTATGTCACCGTCGGTGCAGTGGATAGTGTAGTCTTTGAAGGATGGCTCCCACTCACGGGATTTCGGAATAGCCACCCATTCTGCTTTTGTGCCGTTGAATGTTATGTCTTTAAGAGACTGACAACTGTGAAACGTTTGCAGTTTGATTTCTTTAAGATATCTCGGTATATATATGCTATGAAGTGACGGGCAGCTTTTAAAAGCGTATGATCCTATTGAGGTGATACCGTCGTGGAGTGTTATGCTTTCAAGCACTGTGCATCCTTCAAATGCTTCATTATTAATGACTTTTACACTTTCGGGAATAATGACGTTATTTAGAGAAGTGCAATGATAGAACATCTGAGTCGGGATCTCGGTAATTCCGTTTTCTATAGTTACGCTGTTAAGAGTTGTACATCTCATAAAGATTCCGTTACCCATTTTCTTTATACTTGACGGGAGGTTGATGTTTTTCAGCGAGAAGCATTCGTAGAACGCCCTGAGTCCTATTTCTTCTATGCTTTTCGGTATAGTGACGTTACTTAGTTCATAACAACAAGCGAAAGCTCTATCGCCCAATATTCTGAGACCATCAGGCAGCTTGATACTTATTAGTGACGAGCAATCCTTGAACGCTTTTTCACTTATCTGTATAAGTCCATCCGGAAGTATAACTTTTTTAATGCGTCTGCACCCCGAAAACGCCCCTTTGCTTATACTTGTAATACTATATGGAATTTCTACAGAAGTAATGTCATAGCGATCATTGAATACTTCTTCAGCCAGCTCTGTTACTCTATATCCGTCAATATAAGTACCGATTACAAGCTCTATATCCGTACACGTTCCTATTCCCGTTATAATTATTTCGTTCGTTTCATTTTCTTTCAATTTGTATTCGAGTCCTTCAGAACCTAAGGGGAAGGCATTGGTTTCCTTTTCACCGCATTCACAGACTCTTTCTTCAAGACCTTCCTCACTTGCCGTTGCCATCCTGATAAGACTCCACTTTCCCCACTCATGTACGTGCGAAGGAGGCGGATCTGTAACCACTGTAGGCGCGGTGGTAATAGGCCCGGTGCCGACCGGCACAAACCATACGCTGTTTTGTAACATGATCCCAATGGGAAACGCTGCCGCTATCAGAATTATACACGCCGCAAGCGCTATCCACCGCTTTGATATGAACTTTCTTTTGTGTGATTCAACGTAGGCGTACGCCTCGACGATATACTTATCGCCGATATTTCCGAGCATTAATGAAAAATCTTTTTTCGTCATACGGTTATACCCCTTTCTTCCAAGTATACTTTCAGCTTTTCACGCATTCTTCTGAGTCTTGCCGCAACGGCTTTTTTGCTCATGCTTGTGTATTTTCCTATATCTGCGAGTGAGTCGGAGAACCAGTATCTTCGAATGAAGATCACTCTGTTTTCCTGAGTTTGCATATCGAGAAATTCTTCTATGTATCCGAGTATTTCTTTTTCAGCGTATTCGCTCTCTAACGTATTTGGATCTTCTATTATATCGCCAAGCTCTTCAAGGGAAATATCATATTCGGTGTTCCTCTTTTTCGCCTTGTTCGCATTAAATCTGTTTATTGAGATATTGCGTACTATTTTGCAAACGAATGCGAGCAGAGGATTAGGTCTTTTGGGTGGTATTGCGTTCCATACGCCGAGATATGAATCGTTTACGCATTCCTCAGCATCCTGCCTGTTTCCCACTATCGAGTAAGAGAGCTCATGGCAACACTTACCGTATTTGATGTCAAGCTCTTTTATCGCGTCCTCAGAACGGTCAAAGAAGAGATTTATTATTGTTCTGTCGTCCATACGTTCCTCCTTACGGTACCCCTCATAAATATATATCAAGAAAAAGGCGTAAAAGTCTACGCCTTTTTAGAAAAAATTTTTGTGAATTTTAAAAAATGTTTCGTAGGATTAAAAAAGACAACCGAGTCTCCCGAAAAGCATATGATCCTTTCGGAAGGCTCGAATTAAACAGTTCAGTCAAACAGCTTGATTCCTCTGTTTGAAAGGACGCTTTGCACGTCGGTCGCGTTTACCTCCGCCACGGGGATACCCTTTTTCAAAGCGATAGACGCTGTGACGCCTGCCGCTTCGCCGGTAGCCATACAGATCGACATTACCCGATAAGAGGCGTGGGCTCGGTGAGAACCGGATATACATCTGCCTGCCGTGAGGAGATTTTTTACCCCTCTCGGGATAAGTGCACCGAGCGGGATATCGTACGGCTTTGCCGGCTGTGAGTGTCCCTCTGCCTGACCTCCGCCGGACGGGTTGTGTATGTCTATAAGGAACCAAGCGTTGTGAACAACGACGTCTGATTTCTTGTTTCCGCATTCAACGTCGGCGTCCTCCACCGAAGAAAGACCGCACACTCTTCTTGACTCTCTTACACCGAGAGTTGAGGCAGAGCCCTTTATAGTGCAGTTCTCAAAACCGGGAACGTATTTCTTCAGAAACAGATGGATAGAGCCTATCTGAGAGCGGAGATCTGTCTCTGCTCTTGATACGTCGTACGGATCTGTTGAATCTATACCGTTTACCTGAGTCGCATTTACAGAACGCTCACCATCATAGAACGTCCTATGGAGACGGACTATAGTAACGTTTTCGGGAAGCTCGCCCTCTTTGTTCTTAAGCTTGCAAAGCTCTCTGTATTCCATTCCTGCAAATTCGCCCGCAGGAACTTTAACCGGGTCGCTTCCGCCCCATGCCGCAATACCGATACTCTCGTCAACGTTTTCAACAACGAATTCTATTGTGCATGGCTGAACTCTTCCGTCGCTTTCGCGTCCTGTTTTTATTTCCGCCCCGAGAAGGTAGGAGGCAAGACCGTCGCCCGTGCAGTCTATAACTATTTTCGCTTTTACACCGAAAATACCGCTTTGACCGCAGAGAAGCAGTACGTAGTCTCCGCCGTCTGACTTTACTATGTCGGCAAGTGCGGTGGAAAGAAGAAAGCTTGCTCCGCTATCTGCAACGAGACGGGTAAGTATCTGCTTGGCCTCCTCATGATCTATGTGTATTTCCTTGCCGTTTCTCGTTATGACCTCGCGTGCGCCTTTGTGGTTTTCTGCAAGAAGGTCACTTATCTCGTCATACATTGTTCCCTCGGAAACCGCCCCGAGAATAGGACTTATATATCCGGCGGTGAGGTTTCCGCCGAGAACACCGTGTCTTTCGATGAGGATAACGTTTGCACCCTCGCGTGCGGCACTTACCGCCGCGCATATTCCTGCAGGGCCGCCTCCGACTACTGCCACGTCGTACGCCTTATTTACGTCAATGAGCTTTGAATAGTTTACTTTACACATACCGTTCTCCAAATAAAAGCGCCAAAGCGTTTGATGCTTTGGCGCAGTTTGTTATTTAATAATATTAACTCTCGATACGCCGTCTATTGAACCGATCTTTTCTTTGAGTTCTGCGGGAATATCTCCGAATACTTCCATAAGCGTGTAAGCGTTATCACCCTTGGAGGCGTTAGCCGCATTTTCAATATTGATATTGAAAGAGGAGACTGCGCTTGTTACGCTTGAGATCATGTTGGGAATGTTCTTGTGGAATACGCAAATTCTCGAATGTCCGCCGTAGGGAAGAAAAACGTTGGGATAGTTTACCGAGTTCTTGATGTTACCCGTTCTGAGGAAGGTATCAAGCTGAAGAGCTGCCATAACGGCACAGTTGTCCTCGCTCTCTTCTGTGGAAGCACCGAGATGAGGAATGTTGACTATTCCTTTGACACCGATGGTTTCAGGTGTGGGGAAGTCTGTTACGTATCTCTTTACCTTACCCGATTCAAGAGCTGCCTTGACGTCTGCCGCATTTACGAGATCTGCACGGGAGAGGTTGATTATCTTTACACCGTCTTTCATCATGGCGATCGCTTCGGCATTGATCATGTTCTTGGTAGTGGGGGTAGAGGGAACGTGGATGGTAACGTAGTCAGCAGCCTTGTATACGTCCTCATAGGAAGCAGCCTTCTTTACAGCACTTGAAAGGCTCCATGCACCTTCAACCGTTATGTACGGGTCGCAGCCGATGACGTTCATACCGAGGCTTGCGGCAGCGTTTGCCACGAGACCACCGATAGCACCGAGGCCGATAACACCGAGAGTCTTTCCGAGAAGCTCGTTTCCTGCGAATGCGCTCTTTCCGGCTTCAACGGCCTTTGCCGCATTCGGATCGTCCTTGAGCGTAAGAGCCCACTCGATTCCGCCGGTTACGTCGCGTGCGGCAAGGAGAAGCGCACAAAGTGCAAGCTCCTTTACTCCGTTTGCGTTGGCACCCGGAGTGTTGAATACAACTATACCGTTTTCAGAGCATCTGTCTATCGGAATGTTGTTTACTCCGGCACCGCATCTTGCGATAGCCTTGAGGTTTTTATCGAATTCGAGATCGTGGAGCGCAGCCGAGCGGACCATTATAGCGTCCTCTCCGGTAACGTCTGCTCCTACGTTGTATACGCTCGGGTCGAGCTTATCGGTGCCGACCTTCGCTATTTTATTCATAAGCTTTACGTTTTTCATAGTGATGTATCCTTTACTTATTTCTGATTTTCCTCAGCAAATTTCTTCATAAATTCAACGAGGGCGACAACGCCTTCATACGGCATTGCATTATATATGGAAGCTCTCATTCCTCCTACAGAGCGGTGACCCTTGAGGTTCTTGAGTCCTGCCTTGCCTGCTTCGGAAGCGAATTTCTTGTCAAGATCAGCGTTGCCTGTTACAAAGGTAACGTTCATCATAGATCTCGAGTCCTTGTGAACCGGAGCCTTATAGTAGTCCTGGCTGTCGAGATAGTCGTAAAGAAGAGCAGCCTTCTTTTCGTTCATCTTCTTCATTACCTCAAGACCTCCGAGGTCGAGAAGCCATTCGTATACGAGCTTAGCCATATAGATAGCGTAGCAAGGAGGAGTGTTGTACATAGAATCATTGTCGGCCATGAGCTTCCAGTCAAGCATGGAAGGTGTCTCGGGACGTGCGTTTCCGAGAAGATCCTCTCTGACTATAACGACCGTGAGGCCCGCGGGAGCCATATTCTTCTGAGCTCCTGCGTAAATAACGCCGAACTTTGAAACGTCTACCGGTTCCGAAAGAATGCAGGAGGACATATCAGCAACAAGCGGAATATCTCCCGTATCGGGCACCGAGGCAAATTTTGTTCCGTAGATCGTGTTGTTGTAGCAGACGTGAACGTATGCCGCATCCTTACGGAAGGAATCTTTGTCGAACGAAGGAATGTGCGAGAACGTATCAGCCTCGCTTGTAGCGGCAACCACTACGTCACCGTACTTCTTTGCCTCCTTGTAAGCCTTACCGGAGAACTGACCCGAAACGATGTAATCAGCTTTTCCGCCTACGGGAAGAAGATTAAGAGGAACGGATGCGAACTGTGTGGAAGCACCACCCTGTAAGAACAGGACCTTGTAGTTGTCGGGGATATTCATGAGCTTGCGGAGAAGAGCTTCTGCGGACTTGATAATTTCTTCGTAATCCGGCGATCTGTGGCTCATTTCCATTACGCTCATACCCGAGGAGCCATAGCAAACGAGCTCTGACTGCGCCTTTTCAAGTACGCTCAAGGGAAGCATGGAGGGACCTGCCGAGAAATTGTAAACTCTGTTCATGTGTGTAACCGTTCGCTCGCAAGGCGGGCGATTTCCTTTCATACGAATAAAATTAAATGTACCGCGTCGAGCCTGATCTTCTTGATCGGGCATTGTTTCAACGCAATCTTTAAAATATACTAAATATTATAATACGAATTTGCCGATAAGTCAATAGCTTTTCGCAAAAAAATGTAAAATTATCGAAAAAAACAGCTAAATGAATGAATAAATATGCAATCGCGATGAATATTTGTGCATTTTATTTCATTATTACCTCGTATATCTCAAGCAACCGCTCCTCAATGGCGTCCTTCCTTTCACAGAGCTCTGCCAAAGCATGATAATCGGTGGAAAGCTCACCGCTCATTTTTTTCTCTATTTCGGAAAGCTCATGCTCAAGCTGCTCGGACTCTCTTGTCAGCTTTTCTATAAGCCGTTGCTGTTTTCTTTGTTCGGCAAGATCGCGCTTGCTTGCAAGATAGTCATCCTTTCCGGCTGTGCGTTGGGGGATCTGCACTTCCGCGCCTTGCATGCCGCTTCGCTCTCTTGTCTCCTTGAATTCGCAGAACTCCTCGTATGCCTTACCGGGCGTGACCTTGCATTCAATGGAGGGAACGGTGAAGCCCTTGGGCGCGATCTCTATTATCCTGCTTGCCAGCTTATTTATAAGATATCTGTCGTGTGAAACGCAAAGGATGGTTCCGGTATATCTTTCAAGAGCATCCTCAAGTACCTCGCGTGAATTTATATCGAGATGGTTTGTCGGCTCGTCAAGAACGAGGCAGTTGTTGTCTGAAAGCATAAGCTTGGCAAGAGTGAGCCTTGCGCGTTCTCCTCCGCTGAGTACGGAGATCGGCTTTTCTGTGTCTGCATAAGAGAACAGAAAGGAAGCAAGAGTAGATCGCACGTCCTTTTCAGCCATTTTGGGATAGGCATCCCATAGCTCGGCAAGGACGGTCTTGCTCTCGTCGAGATTTTGGTTTTCCTGATCGTAGTATCCTATTCGGACGTTGTATCCCATAACGACCTTACCCGATATAGGCATGAGTTTTGAGAGAATTATTTTTATCAGTGTTGACTTACCGCACCCGTTTCCTCCGATGATAAATGCTTTTTCCTGCTTTGATACAAGGAGGTCGAGGTCGGAGAAGAGAATATTGTCACCGTAGCCCGCAGTGACCTTTTTGCAGATGATGACCTCGTTTCCGCCGTCAAGCGATCGGTTGAAGGTCAGCTTCATCTTTGCGGGATCAGACTTCGGTTTTTCTACGAGAACCATTCTGTCAAGCGCTTTCTGCCGGCTCTCCGCCATTTTGATGTTTCTCTCTCGGTTGAATTGCTTTTGCTTTGCTATTACCGCCTCCTGATGAGCGATCTCCTTTTGCTGAAGGATATACGCCTTTTCGGCTGCCGCTCTGTCCTCCTTCCTTTGTGCAAGGCTCTGAGTATAGTTGCCCTTATAGAGCTTTGCTTTTCCGTATTCTATGGAAAGAGTCTTGTTCGTAACACGGTCAAGGAAGAGACGGTCGTGCGAAATAACGAGAAGAGTCTTTTTATACGATGCGAGAACGCCTTCAAGCCAGGAAAGTGTTCCTATATCAAGATGGTTTGTAGGCTCGTCGAGAAGCAGTATGTCAGGCTCTGTGCACAGATGACTGGCAAGAGCAAGGCGCGTCTTCTGACCTCCGCTCAGCTTTGCCGCGGAATCGTTTATCTCACTTTCGGTAAATCCCATCTTCAGAAGGGTAGAGGTACAGCGCGAGCGGAACTGAAGACCTCCGTTGTCCGAGAATCTTTTGTATGCCTCGGCATAATCGTTCGTCATATGCTCCGGACAGTGCTTGCCGTATATCTCTATTTTCTTTTCCAGTTCCTTTAATCGCTCTTCTTCCTTTATCAGATGATCGAAGGCGGAATACATTATCGAAAGCGGTGTGTCATTCTCCTTGCAGCTGAGAAATGCGTCGTTCTGTTTTAGGATGCCGACGGTAGCGCCGCTTGCAATGTATACCGAGCCGCCCGTACTTTCGTATTCTCCCGTTATCAATTTAAAAAGAGTGGATTTTCCGCTTCCGTTCAGTCCGACGACTCCGAGTCTGTCACCGACCTCAAGCGAAAAGGATATCCTGTCGAGTATTGTTTTTGTTCCTATGGAAAAGGAAAGATCTCCCGCTCCTATGCTTATCATCGTATGCTCGCTCCTGTTTTGTTGCTATTTATACTAAAGAACATATGTTCTGATATTCTGAGTTTGTGATAAATTCCAAAAAGAGAAAAAAGTCTTTTTTGGTATTGACATTCAATTGCGTTTGTGATATAATTTTTCCGAAAAGAGAACAAAAGTTCTCTGTGCAAATTTTTTTATAATAAGGGAGGTGTCAAATGACCGAATTTTATCAGTATTTTGACGAAATGCCGCTCGAATGCGATCGTTGCGGCGGTGCGATCTACGATCCGAACGACTGCAGGATCGTGGACGGAAACGTTTTATGCACTGAATGCCTCAGGGAGATGAGTATGTATGAGATCCTTGAGGTTCTGGGCATAACGTACGAGGAATATCTTTTCGATTACCTCGGTATAGGGAATAATGTGTACAATGATGAAGAGGGGGTGTAACATATTGGAGAATAAAACTTTCCCCTACAAGGGGACACCCGCTTACGACAGAATGAAAAGCTTTCTGTCCTCTTATATGCCGTGTAAGGCGGCGTGCGATATGTATGAGGCGGAGTCGGACGCGGATCTTATAAATAAGGTCGAGCGGGAATACAGACACGCATTTTATCTCGAGTGTAAGCAGAGGTGCAGAAGTATAGAGGATTTTATCGCGTCGGTGGATCTTGACCGCGATGAAAAGCAGCTCTTTTTCCTGCACTATATCAAGGGGCTTACAATAGAAAATGCGTCGGAAAAAATGTACGTATCCCGCTCGACCGTGTTTCGTATAAACAAACGTGCCGAATATAAATCGCTTATGCGTTTTATCTCACTTGAGGGGGCTGGCAAGAAGAATATCAGTTGAGCTCAATAAATCCGCAAACGGGGTTGTGGTCTGATATGTAAACTCCCTCAACCGGGTTATCTTCAACAACGTAGGATTCACTTGCATCGAAATCCGCGTTTGTGAAGATGTAGTCTATCTTTATCTTGTTTTCAAGTCTGCCGAAGCCGTGGAAGGTTCCGCCGAGTGTGGCTGTTGCGTCTGCAGCACCTGCGTTAACGATGAATTCTATCTCGCGTGTGTCGGGAAGGGCGTTGAAATCACCCGTGAGAACGTACTTTTCGCCTCTTGTGCGGAGCGCGATGTCGTGCATAAGGGCGGTAGAGCCGAGAAGTCTTGCCGTGCTTCCCTTATGGTCGAGGTGTGTGTTGTAGAACCAGAATGGAGCGGATATCTCCTTTGCGCAAAGTCTTACACACGTGGTTATTCTGGGGCAATTGCTCTGGTCTATACCGAATCTGCTTCCGGGGAGCTCGGTGTTTGTAGATAACCAGAAGTTGTCCATTGAGATTACTTCAAACTTATTCTTCTTTACCGCAATAACAGTTGATTCTCCATAGTAGTTTTTGTCTCTTCCGCAGCCGAAAATGCAGTAGTCGGAAAGCGTGTTGCGAAGCCATTCGCGCATGCTGTCCTTGGCTTCCTGAAATCCTATAAGATCGGGATCCTCGTTCATTATTACCTCTTTAACGCGGTCTACTCGTTCAGTGAACTTATTGATACCGTCTACGGGTGTATCTGTACGAAGATTAAATGTCATTACCTTGATTTTCATTTTCAGTTTCTCCTTTGAGAAGTAGTTTGTTGAGTATTATTATATCACATAACCCCCTTTTTGTCAATAAGTTATCCGATTTTACTTCAAATGAATCGTTCTTGTGCTAAACGAAGTGTAAAAAAAATATTAAATCGCAAAAAAAGACTTGCATACGCGGCAAAAAAGTTGTATAATAAAATATAACTATGAATTTTCAGGTCGGAGGCTTGATCTTATGATGAAAAAAACCGCCGTGTTTATAATACTTTCCGTTCTTATCCTTACGATACTTTCCTCCTGTGCCGATCTTCCGACGTACGTGATGTATACCGGAGGAGAAAGAGGTACCTACTATAACCTCGGAAATTCGATATCCGAGCTCTTCAAAGAAAATGAGGATACGAAAGGCGATAAGGACAAGACGAAATTCAGAGCTGATATACAGGTAAGATCAAGCTCCGGATATAAACAGAATATAGATGCTCTCTCATCCGGAGAAGCAGCCCTTGCTATCGTACGTAACGATATAGCCTATTTTGCACTGAACGGTACGGGATGCTATAAGGGCAGTATGAAAAAAGGATTTTCCGCTATAGCGCATCTTTACCTTGAAGCCGTATACATCGTTGCGGGCGAGCGCATTACCTCTGTGGGAATGCTTTCGGGATGCAGGATCGCTGTCGGTGAGAAGGGAAGTGCTAACGAGGCGGTATCAGAGAGTCTGATGGCAGCATGTGGTGTTACCGAATATGAAAAGGTCAACTTGACCGTTGCGGGCTCTGTCGAGGCGTATAAGAACGGAGAGATCGATGCACTTATACTTATATCAGGAGTTCCTTCCTCTACGATTAAGGATCTTGCAGCGTCTGCAAAATTCAATCTTCTCTCTCTTCCCGACGACGTTTTAGCGGATGCATGCGAGGATAATCCGTATTTTATTCCTTGTACTGTAAAGAAAAATAATTATTCGGTTCTGAAAGGTGATCTCATTACGGTAGGTCTGTATGCGACCCTTCTCGTTTCAAATTCGGTAGACGAGGACGTCGTATACAATATGACAAAGCGGCTTGCCGAGGATACCTTCCTCCTTATGCACGACAAGGCAGAGGAGCTTCTTCCCGAGACAATGTGGAAGAATATGTGTGTTCCTCTTCACGAGGGAGCGGAAGAATACTATGACGACTATATAAAGGAGCAGTCAAAGAAGACGACAGCCCCCGAGGAAACAAACTCCCCCGAGGATACCGAGGAAACCGACTCGGAAGAAACGTAACAAAAAAATAAAGGCGGATCGAAGGGCGTGCAAAATTAACAGAGAATTATGTACGGTTGTTTAATAATTGCTCCGCTGTAAACAAATAAATAACCCCGACATCTGTCGGGGTTCGGTTATTTTGTTCGATAAATTGGAATTTGACGCTCTCTCAATTTGAAATCTTATTTCTTTATTACTTTTTTGCACCAAGTACGTTTGTTGCAATTCGGACACTTTAAATAACGGGTAAATCCCATGTGCATTGCATTCATTGCTTCTTTATAAGTAGGCACTATTTCGCAACCGCAATTTTTGCACTTGTAAGCACCTACACTTACCTCAAGCTTTAATGCATAGAAGCACGGTATCAAAAATACAATGCAACTCCCAAGAATTGTAACGAGTTGCCATATCCCTTCGGGTATCAAAAATGCAGCAATTAAGATACCGGCAAACAGGGCCGTCATACTTACGATCATAAATGCCCACATAGAAGACCAAATTGTTTTATTTTTTCTCTCTAATTCTTTCGCCATATCAAGCAAAAGCTGTTCGTTTTTTTGATTGTTGTTTTCCATACTGATTTTCTCCCCACTTAATAATTCATTTACACTGATGCTGAGAATATCACAGAGTTCAAGCATGATCGAGGAATCCGGCATTGCGATGCCTCGCTCCCATTTAGATATTGCTTTGTCGGTGATACCGAGTTTTTCTGCCAACTGCATTTGCGTTAAGTTTTTCCGTTTTCTGCAATCGGCAATAAATTTTCCTATTTTCAATTGATCCATAGGCGACCTCCTTTCGCATACAGTATAACTGCTATATCACATAAAGTACACCCACCGTTGGTTTAGTGAGGAGAAGTAAACCGTTGGTAGAGTGGATTTGACCGTCAAATTCTTATTTATCGTTCTGTTTTATCGCCAGTTTCGCCTTTGTATTACGGCGTTGCAAGCAACGATAGCTTCGGGCAAAGCCCATACCCCTAAGGCTGCACGACCTAAGCCTCCCTCCGTGAGGGGGCTTTTACGCTACCACCATTATATCACAAATCGGCAGAGAAAACAAGTTCTCTGCCGAAGTTTTTGTGAAGCCCATTTCTTCGCTAAGAATGCAGAGGGAACGGATCCGCCGTTTCTTTATTCAACGTGTGCGAGAGTTTTTCTCGCGCATTCCTTTATGCTCAGCTTGTCTACCCCGAAAATTGAGGTGTAAAGGGTATCGTTTATAGGCCTTGACCACTCGTCCGAGATGCATGCGCTTCCGAGGGCCATTCCGAGAACAGAACCGACAGTCGCACCGTTGCAGTCTGTGTCAAAACCTGTTTCTACTGCCATACATACAGATCTTCCGTAGTCTCCGCCTCCGTAAAGCAGGGCTGCAGTAACTATCATGGCGTTTGATATCGTATGGCACCAGCCGTGAGTTGTGTACTCGTTCCATTTTTCATGGATGTTTCCAAAACACTCCTCCGCGGTAACACCTCTTCTGTATTCGTTAAGTACCGACGTAACGCTTTCGTAGAGCCTTGACGTATGCGGTATTTCACCGAGACCTATCTCTATTATCTCCTCAATATCGCTCGTTACGGCGGCACCCGCTATCATTGCGGAGACAAACATTTCACCGTATATTCCGTTTTTTACGTGTGAGATACAAGCGTCTCTGAACGCCATATCGGCCGCTGCTTCTGGGTCTCCCGGATTTATATATCCGAAATAGTCTCCGCGTATCTGTGCACCGATCCACTCGCGGTAAGGATTCATGTATTTTGCGGACTCGGGAGGCTCGTATCCGTTTACAAAGTTCTTATATGCGACTCTTTCAGCAGTGCAGTAGGCGTCCTTACCCTGATACTTCAGCCATGCGCGAGAGACGTCGTACGGTGTGAAATTTCTTCCGCATTTTTCTACTATCAGCTGTGCCATTACCGTGTAATTCGTGTCGTCGTCAACCGGCATTCCGTTGCAGGTGTCGGCATAGCACCTCTTTGCAAATCTGTATTTGTATCTCTCGCACATCTCGTCGGTTACCTCCGAACGCATAATGTATCTGTGCATAGGATAATTACCCGTCTCCTTGAGGAAGGGAACAAGCTCGTTGGTACGTATACCCTCCACCGTCTTTCCGAGAAGACATCCGCATATCCTTCCGAGCCACGCACCGTATATCTTATCCTCGAGAATGCTTTTTTCGGGCTTTTCCCGTTTTTTCACGTTTCCTTTTCTGAGGCATTTTATTCTTTCAAGCTCGGACGGCTCTGTGTATTTGTATCCCTCTGCCGTGTCGGCATTCAGAACTATATCGAATATTATGTTACCGAATCTCTTTTTTATTTCCCCCTTGGGAAGACGGGATACCGCCTCGAAAATATCCTTGTATCTTTCAACGTCGAGGCCCTCTTCGATAGACTGAGCGTATTCTGTCATCAGATTCGCGGAATACATCTCCCAATCGCTTATGTTGGCATATTTCGGCTTTATATCCTTTGAAGATGAAAGCTCCTCGGTTATTCTCGTGTCACTGTCAAAGAGAAGGGTGTCGGCGGAAACGTCAAAATATTTTGCTATTTTTATTATCTTTCCGATCTCCGGAACAGATTCTCCGCTCTCCCACTTTTGGACCGACTGACGCGAAACGCCGAATACGGACGCAAACTGCTCCTGAGACATTTTTGCAGCTGTTCTTATTTTCCTTATCGCAGTATCTATTGACATACAAAAACCTCCTTTTAGTGCCGTTTTGTATCACTATAATAAGTATAACACAATCAAAGACAAATTGCAAGCACCCAAAAGGTGATTTTTTGACAACCGAGAGTTGCGGAATGTATTGAAAACCGATGGTTAAAGAAAAAGAATTTCCGGTTTGTCCAAAACGACGGCTTTTAACCGTGAAAACAGACTAAGGGCTGCCATAGCGGAAAGTGAGACAGCCCTATATTTTATTTTGTAAGCATATCGAGAAGCTCAAAAGAGTCTTTTACGATATATTTTGCGTTACATTCCTTAAATTCTTCTATCGAGCCGAAGCCGTGAAGAACTCCGCATGCGTCCATCCCGAGCGCTGCGGCTCCTTTTATATCGTGCTCTCTGTCTCCGACCATTAAGCATTCGGAAATATCGGTAACGCCAAGCGAGTCAAGAGCGTAACGGATGACGTCCGCCTTTTTCTCACGCGATTTGTCAAACAGGCTTCCCGCAATAAAGGAGAAATACTTGTCAAAGCCGAGATGCTCGATTATCCTCTTTGCAAAAAGCTCGGGCTTTGACGTTGCGAGTACGACCTTTTTTTCGCTTTTTGTGAGAGAGGCAAACAGCTCCTCAATACCCGGATAGGGTGTTATCTCAAAAATTCCGGTATCCTTGTAGTATTCTCTGTAGAAGGCTACCGCCTGAGTTGCCTCGTCGTCACTCATACCGTAGTATTTTGAAAAGCTTTCTGTCAGCGGAGGTCCTATAAAGCAATACAACTCCTCTCGCTTCGGAGGCTCAATTCCCATTTTTCTCAGGGCATACATGCATGAGTTGGTGATACCGGGACTTGAGTCTATTACCGTTCCGTCAAGATCAAACAGAATATATTTGTAATCCTGCATATGCTTAATCCCTCAGAAGGCCGGCTTCCTTTACCGCTTCGATAGCACATCTCTGAGCGTTTGCTATATGCTCCTCGTCTATCTCACCGTCAAAATCGCGGAAGGTATTGCCCTCTATACTCTTTTTGGTTATAGCCATATACCATACGCAGCCGAGCATATATCTTGTGTAGAGCTTGTTTGCATGGAAGCCGTCGCGGTATATGTCTTCTCCGTATATCTGATAAAGCTTCATCATAGCATCTCCGCTCGGGATAAGCAGATCCGCACCGATAAGCTTTACCGCCTTGTTATACGCTTCGCTGAGAGCGGGGAACATTTCTTCCGGACACGTGAATGCCGTCTTTCCGAATCTCGGACATCCGTGTGCAAAGGTCCACGTCTTGTTTATACATACCTTTGCGGGCGGACAGAGCTTTTTGACGTATGCGTAAAGCTCGGGAAGATAGGGAAGATAAGAATCCCAGTCTCCGCTGTCCGGACTGCACTGTTGCATGACCACGTAATCCCATTCGTCGGAAAGAAGAGTTTCTTTCAGAGAGACGAAAAGCCCTGTTACGTGACCGTTTATCTCATACGAGTATGCTTTCTCCTCGCTGAGCATATTTCTGTAGTGTCTGTAAAGCGAACAGCCGCCGATATACAGGTTTACTATCTTTGCATCTTTTCCTGCCGCACGGTATATTCCGTAAAGATAGCGGAGAGAGTCCTGACCGAAGCTGTTTCCTATCATAAGTATCTTTGTCATAGCATTTTCCTCCCGTGTATCAAACAATTATTCCTTTTTTCTTTCTTGCCGCCGCAAGAAGCTCGTCCCTGTGTCTGTTGCGCAGACGCGCGAACGCGTCGCAGGTCCTTGCCCACGTTACCTCCGGGTTTTTTGCCCCGTAGTCGTTTGATTCGCTTCCGTAATATCCCCATGCGAGGATCGTTCTCGCGCCTGCGTCGTATGCAGCCTCTGCCGCGAGGATTATATCATCCTCCTCGCCCTTCGGTGTACTGTAGGTCTGTATCCAGATGTTGTGCTCCTTGCCGAAGCGTTCGCAAAGGTCGAGGTTTTCCTTTGTTCCGTTATATACGAAATCGTAAACGTCAAAATCGGGATTGCCCTTTTTCCACTTGAGCCAGTACGGGTCGGAGCCGATAGACTGCATAGTGGGGATAGTGCATATTGCGTCTGCCGCGGAAAGGCTCATGCCGTAGGTTCCCAGCATAACGCAAACGATATTCTTTATTCCGAAGGAAGCACTGTAAGCGGTAACGTCCTTAAAGTAATCCACTACAGAGTCAACACCGAATTTTATAACGTCCTCGTCAGCAATTTCGGGCATAGGTCTGTTGTATCTTTCCTCAAAGAGCTTCTTACATCTGTCGCATGTGCAAGCGTAGTAGACCTTGCCGTCAACCTTCTTCGTCGGAAGATGAGGCTCATCCCAGAATATTGTCTTTCCGCCGATGAATCTTACGGCGTCTATCCAATCATAGGTGAATTTTCTGAATTCGGGACTGTTGAGACATGCGTGTACGGGAGCGAGCGTTCCGTCGGAAAACCGTGCGTGCGCCTCCGGATAATAAGCGAGGAAATGCGATTTGTCACCCGGAGGGCCTCCGAGTCCCCAGTTATCCACCCATACGTCAAGTCCGAACTGCTCGGACATTGATACGATATCCTTCATAACGAGCTTGTGCCTGTCCCAGTCTGTGTGCGAAAGCATATGTACCACCGTGTCAAAGCCGTTTCTTGCAATAGAGATAAGGTCTTCTCTTGCGTGATGAGGCATGCGGTTGCCATGATAAGCGATACCGAGATTGAGTTTGTTTTCAGTACTCATAGCAGATTCCTTTCAAATTTCAGTAATAAAAAATCAATAATAAAAAACAGTTACAAAAAACGGGACGTTCATAGAGCGTCCCGTAAGGTCAAAATTCGCGGCGCCCCTCAAGAGCCTTGAGAAGTGTTATCGAATCGGCGTATTCAAGATCTGCTCCTACGGGAATACCGTAAGCAAGTCTCGTTATCTTGACGTCGTATTCCTTAAGAAGCTGTGATATGTAAAGAGCAGTGGTATCGCCCGAGAAGGTGGCGTTTGTTGCAAGTATTACCTCGCGTATTCCTCCTTTGGCGACTCTTTCGGTCAGCTCTGATATTTTGAGCTTGTCCGGAGTTATTCCGTGCGTAGGTGAAATAGATCCGTGAAGAACGTGATAGACTCCCGAAAACTGTCTTACTTTTTCGAGAGAGAGGACTACCTTCGGATCTTCCACCACGCATATTACCGAATGATCGCGCGCCTCGTTTGCACATACCGAGCACAGCTCCTTGTCTGTGAGCGATTGACATACGGGGCAGAGGTGTATATTTTCCTTAGCCTTGAGCATGGCGTCAGAGAATGATCTTACGTTTTCCTCGGATGACATAATAAGACCGTACGCAAGCCTTTCGGCTGTTTTTTTGCCTACACCGGGAAGAGAAGCGAATTTTTCTATAAGTCTGTCAAGAGATTCTATCGTTCCGTACATATCAGAACATTCCGGGAATATTAGGCATACCGCTTGCCGCTGTGAGCTTATCCATCTCGGCCGTATTAGTCTCGTCAACGCGCTTTATAGCCTCGTTTACCGCTGCAACGAGAATGTCCTCAAGCGTTTCTATATCGTCGGGATCGACTATTTCGGGCTTTACCTTTATTTCAAGTATCTCTTTTGTTCCGGTGATCTTGACCTCGACCATGCCGCCTCCCGCAGCAACGTCGTATTCTCTGGAGTTGAGATCCTCCTGAAGAGCAGCCATGTCCTCCTGAAGCTTCTGTGCCTGTCTGATCATTGCGTTCATATTCTGGGGGCCGCCGCCCATACCTTTGGGTATTCTTGCTTTCATTTTTAATTTTCCTTTCGGACTTTATTTGTATTTGTGTTTATTGTCTGTAACAGCATTGCTGTAATTATATCTCTTCAAAGGGATCGTCACCGTCAGAGGTGCTTCCCACAGCGACCTTGACGTCATCTGCGGATACCGCCTTGCCGATAAGAGGAGAAAGGTTTCTCGCTATCTTCTCCCGGCTTGCATTTATTCTGCCCTCGGTGAATGAATCGTTCACCGTGAAGACGAAGCCCGTATCTCCCTCGCGGAATATTTTGCAGTTTTCAAGAAATGATGCGAGCATAAAATCGTTTTCCGTCTTTATTCTTTCTGTAAGCTCGGCCGCCTGTCTGAATCTTACCCGCTTGATCTCTTCCTTGGTCTCGGGTGACGTCTTTACGGGAGACTTTGCTTCGGGATTTGGCTCAGGCTTTGGCTCGGGAACCGCTTCTTTGGGGCTCTCTTCTTTTTTTACTTCTTTGACGGGGGCGGGTGAAATGCCGATACCCGAGAAGGAAAGCTCGGACAACTTGTTTTCAAGCAGTTCAATTCTTTTGAGAAGAGACTCGTATGACGTGTTGAGAGCAGAATCGCAGATGCGTATCAGCGTGAGCTCCGCGATCGATCTTTTTGACGCGGGAGATCTCAACATCTCAAGGTACGCATCGCCTACAAGTCCGCTTTGGAAAAGAAGGTCGGCCTTTGTAAAGCTTTGCGCGTTTTCTTTAAGCGACTTCATCTGAACGTCTGTAAGATCGAGATATTTCGCCGGATCGCTCGCGTATTTGAAAATGAGCATATCCCTGTAATAGTCCATGAGCTCCTGCCAGAGAACGTTAAGCTCCTTTGAACTCATTACCGTATTGTGGACTGTAGAAAATATCTCCTCATAGTTTTTTTCACAGATAGAGTGAATAAGCTTTTCGACCGTGTCACGACCGCTTGAGCCTATGACCGATTCAACCACCTCGAGAGTTATGTCCTTGCTCGTCGAAGCACAGAGCTCAAACAGAGAAATTGCGTCTCTCATTCCGCCCGCGGCGTATCTCGCTATGCTGAATGCCGCCGAAGGCTCAATAGAGAATCCCTCGTGTTCTGCAATATAGTGAAGCCTCTTAGATATGTTTTCGATAGAAATACGTCGGAAATCAAATCGCTGACATCTTGATATGATGGTGGACGGAAGCTTGTGAAGCTCTGTCGTTGCGAGAATGAATATACAGTGTGCGGGAGGCTCTTCGAGAGTTTTGAGAAGTGCGTTGAAAGCACTTGCCGAAAGCATATGTACCTCGTCGATTATATATACTCGGTACTTAAGCACACTCGGAGCAAAGATCACCTCGTCACGTATGTCGCGTATATTGTCTACACCGTTGTTCGACGCAGCGTCCATCTCGAGAACGTCTGTAGCAAACCCCTCGTCTATAGAGCGGCAGGCGTCGCAGACACCGCATGGATTTCCGTCGATCGGATCAAGGCAGTTGGCAGCCTTGGCAAGTATCTTTGCACATGAGGTCTTTCCGGTTCCTCTCGAACCGCAGAAAAGATACGCATGGGAAATGTTTCCCGATGCGCATTCATATTTCAGAACGCTCGTTATATGCTCCTGACCGTATACCTCGTCAAAATTTTTTGATCGGTATTTTCTGTATAAAGCTTTTTGCATAGCTACCACCTTTACATAATAAAATCAAGCCGCAAAATAAGACCATACACCTCTAAATCGAATGTTTTCCCTACGCGGAAACATACCGTTTGCTCAAAACAGGCACCCTCGCGGCACATCAGGTTATCCGCTTAATGCTGCTTGGTCTCCCACCTGACATGGTTCACAGAGCCTAATTGCGCAAGACCCATCTCTCAACACAAACAAATATGCCTCGGACCGTAAAGAATCGACCCTCAGAAGAGGAATCAACCCCTGCTGTAGCGGATTTCAGGTACAGGGCTCCGCTAATTCCCCGGCTGGTATGGCCTTATTTCACGGCTTGACACCGTGTGAGCATATACTCACATATATATTATACCACAAAACCTTTTGTTTTGCAATAGTTTTTTTGAGATTTTTTATTTTTCTCTTTTTGTTAATATTTTTTTGTATTCTTTGGCGATATCGTGCGTTATAATAGTAAAAAAGATAAAAGGAATATCAAAAGAAGATGAAAATATCTCTGCGTATATTGATTTTGTTCATAATTCTGACCCTCATATTGCTTCAAAGCTGCAGCCCCGGGAAAGAGAAGACCGAAAACACAGATCCGGTAAGCTCGGATGAGCAGAGCGATACTGCGAAGCCCGAGACTTTACACACCTCCGACACCGTAAACAGTTCAGCTGAAGAAACCACCGGATATGAAAACGGATACTGCGTGTGTATAGATGCGGGACACCAGCAAAAGGGAATTCCGGAAAAAGAGCCGAACGGCCCCGGTTCAAGCGTGCTTAAAGCAAAGCTCTCAAGCGGAACACGCGGCGTTTCTACGGGTATTCCTGAATACGTCCTTACTCTTGAGGTGTCGCTTATGCTTAAGGAGGAGCTTCTATTACGTGGATACAAGGTCGTAATGATAAGAGAAACTCACGATTGTCCGATAAGCAATGCGAAAAGGGCAATAACAGCAAACGAAAGCGGAGCGGATATATTCGTACGAATACACGCAAACGGTTCTTCCGATCCGAAAGTAAAAGGAGCACTTACGTGTGCGCCTACGTTTGCGAATGAATTTCTCTCTGCGGGTATCATCGGTGAAAGCCGCCGCCTCTCAAAAATAATAGTCGATAGCCTTTGCGCATCTACCGGGGCGCTCAACCGCGGAATATACGGAACAGACACAATGACGGGAATAAATTGGTGCCGTATACCCGTTACGATAGTGGAAATGGGCTATATGTCGAATATCGAAGAAGACGAGCTTATGGCAACCGATGAATACAGAAGAAAAATAGTCGACGGAATAGCGAACGGAATAGATTCTTATTTTGAATAAGTAAGCTTTGAATGAGATAGACAAGATATTTGTTTCAATGCGACAAAAAAGGCTACCCGGATACATTCATAAGCTCGTATTCGGGGTAGCCTTTATTTTATTTATCAGTTCACTCTGCCGTGTTCCTTGTAGAGAATACAATCAGTGTTTCCGCTGAAGTATTTTTCATATTCCTCAAGGTCGGCGGAGTCTATTTTTCCGTCGCGGTTTATATCTGCGTTTTCTATATTTATCATAGACGCCGAGGTGTCACCGTTTATATATCTTGCGACCGTGTTGTAATCGAGAAGAGTTACCGCGTGGTCCTTGTTTGCGTCTCCGAGGAGTGTAAGCTCATCCTTTACCGTGATAACGCATACGGCAAACAGGCTTCCGTCCGCGAGCTTTGCCCGTACGATCGCAGTTCCCTTGGATTTTCCGAATACCGTTCCTCCCTGAACCGTAACTACCGAGGGATCGTCTGATGACCAGACTACCTGTGCGTTCTTTGCAAAAGAGGGGAAGACAGTTGCGGTTAATTTGAGTGAGCTGTCTGTGGCAAGGTCTGTTTTGGAGGGTGAGATGCTTATCTTTTCGACAAGGCAAGAGAGGTCCTGGCTTGTCGGCACCTTCCAGAGCTGACGGGTGTTACCCGAGGCATATTTCTGAATACTTACCGAGGCGTAATCTCCCGTGGAATCGGCGGTAAGCACGTAGTCGGGATTCGATCTCAGGCGTATTACGTATCTGTAATTTGAAGCGTCGATAAGCTGGAAGTACCACTCTTGTGACGCATGCCCCGTATAGGTGGATAGAACCACCGCACTTTCTTCGGGGGAGCTTGGATCTTTGGCGGAAAGAACGCGTGAGGATGACGACTCGGGACGTATCTTGAATATTCCCGTATCTGTAGCTTTTTCAAAGTGGAAGGCCTGTCTCGACGAGAATCCGAGAGATGAGTATACCTGGATCGCCGCTCCTTCAAAATCGCTCGAATCATTTTTGTTTTCTACCGTGATCGACTTTGATGACGCGATGTTTTCTATCTTTGTTCCGCTTACGGGCTTGAGATAGGTTCCCTGAGTCATATGTATTGCGCCGATTATCTGAAAGCTTCTGTAGTAGCGAAGGAAGTTAGCAAGAGTGTTTACCTGCGGAGCACCCTCTGCTCCGCGTGACGTGGAATAGCTTTCCGAATAGTAGACCTTCCCGTCGATAATGGCGTTGATGAAGAGAACGTGACCGTACTTTGCAAACTGTCCGCTCTGAATATTGAACGAGAGAACTATATTGTATGCAATGCCGCCGTTTGCATCAATGATATCCTGAAGGCAATTTTCACCGTAGTATTTTACCTGCTTGTAGCCGTACGGAGTTACCGCGTTATCTACGAGTGTGGACATCCACTTGTTTCCGTTAAGACTTCCGCTTCCGTAGAGTCCTATTTTAAGCTGATTGAGCATATCCTTTACGTACTGTCCGCACCAGCCCGAATAGGAGCGTCCGAATTTTTTGCGCATAGCTTTATACGCAGCGGTTATCTCTGCACAGATCTCTTCTCCGGTCTTACCCGTTATCGTGGTGTCGTCCTCGATCTTTTCGAGATATGCCATAGCGACCCACCCGGTGTTGCCGCTGTATGAGGTCCTGCCCCACGAATAATCCTCTGTGAATTCCTCAATGATTATTGTGGAGTTCTTTGGGATAAGGGTGTTGTTTACGACCTCGTACGAAGTGCTCGGTCCCTTGCGAAGACGTACGGAATCGGTGACGAGGTAAGTGCCGATGACGGGTGCCGCCGACGCCGGCTGGGGAATGAGGACGGCAAAAAAGCATAATATCAGAAACAAAGACAGTGAAGAAACGAAGATCTTCTTTACCGCATTTTCATTTTTTATATTCAACATTTGGATATCAGTTCCTTTTGGGGAAATTAAATTTACACAACAATAAAAAGTATATACACAATAATTATATCATACGTCCGCCCGCTTGTCAATATAGTAATTTGTAAAAATAAGTTTCCTTTCTGTGAAAAAAAGCGCAATAAGTCGCAGTCGCTCTCGCATAAGATGAAAAATACGTATGTTTATTGACAAAAAGCTAAAATGGTGATATAATATAAACAAAAATGCAGAATAATGCGGAGAACCGATATATGAAGATAACTGTACTTGACAAAGCTACTCTCGGAGAGGACATCGACCTTAGTCCGATCGCAATGATAGCCTCACCAGACGTATACGATATCACACCTCCCGCGGAGGTGGTTTCCAGACTTTCGGACAGCGACGTCTGTGTTATGAACAAGGTAAAGCTTACCGCCGATATACTCTCAAAGCTCGACCGGCTTTCTCTGATATGCGTTGCGGCAACAGGATATGATAACGTAGACACCGAATACTGCAAGGCACACGGTATAGCTCTGTGTAACGTTCCGGGATATTCATCCGAATCGGTCTCTCAGCTTACGCTTGCGATGGTGCTTTCCGCCTCTGTAAATCTTCGGGCATACAGAGAGTCTGTTGCAAGCGGAAGATATACGGAGGGCAACGTGCAGAATATCCTTACGCCCGTATATCACGAGCTTTGCGGAAAGACGTGGGGAATTGTCGGATACGGCGGAATAGGCAGAAGGGTTTCCGACGTGGCAAGAGCTCTCGGATGTAAAATAAAGATTTGCAAAAGAACACCCGTTGAAGGTGTGGACTGTGTAAGTCTTGAGGAGCTTGCCCGCACCTCTGATATAATAAGTCTTCACGTTCCTCTGAACGCCTCTACCGAAAAAATGATAAACGGTGATATTATCGCCCTCATGAAGGACGGGGTAATACTTGTAAACGTTGCAAGAGGAAAAGTGACCGACGAGCAGGCACTCGCAGACGCTGTGCTTTCCGGAAAGATAGGCTTCCTCGGCTGCGACGTGTATTCTACAGAGCCGATGCCCGCAGACCACCCGTTCTACCCGATAAAAGATATGCAAAACGTCTGCCTTACTCCGCACATGGCATGGGGCGCATACGAGGCGAGAAACCGCTGCATAGAGGAGATAGCGAAAAATATCGAGTCGTTTGCGATAGGAGAAAAAAGGAACCGAATCGTTTGAATTTTGCGAAAAACAATCAAAAAAATCGGGTAAAATGCCCAATGTTTTCTGAATGTTAATAAAATAGCCTTGAAAAATCAACATTTATCTGCTATAATCTTTGCATCAAAAAGGCTATGAAGAGAAACGTTAGCGGTCTTTTGACGCACAGAAAGTCGGCGGTTGATGCGAGCCGAACGTCGGATTCCGCGAGGTACAGTCTCTGAGCTTGACGGGAGAAGCCCTTTATGGGTGTGTAGACCGTCACGGATATCCGCCCGTAAGCGGTGAGGTTGGAGACCTCGTAAGTTTTCTGCTGTGAGGCAGAAGAAAAACAGAGTGGTAACGCGGTATATAAAATATCGTCTCTGTAGTCCATCTATGGGTGGACTATGGAGACTTTTTGTTTTTTTATCATCAAATCAGTCCATTACGGCATATGCCGATCCGGAAATATATCACAAGCTCAAAGGAGTATCTATTATGAAAAAGAAAATTTTATCACTTGTAATGGCAGTAATTATGATCATATCCTCTGCTATGGCTTTTACGTCCTGCGCCTCTAAGGCTCCCATGATCCCTATCGTATGCGGAGAAACGGGTATGAACGACCTTTGCGGAATAGCAACGTACGGCGTTGACTATTACAGTCTCGGAATTAAGGCCGGCGACATGGCGGCTGACATTCTTCTCAACGGAGCAGACCCTGCAACCATGAAGGTTCAGAACGACCCCAATCCCGCTCTCAGTGTAAACAAGACAGTTGCCGAGGCTATAGGCTTTACGATCCCCGAATCTGTTTCTTCCAAGGCTACGGGCTCGGGCGCTCAGAAGGTCGCACGTGTTGATTCCGCGATCGTAAGCAGCGGTGCGGACTATACGGTAGGTATTCTCCAGCTCGTTCAGCACATTGCTCTCGATAAGGCAAACGAAGGATTCCAGGATCAGCTTTCGGTACGTATGAACGCCGCCGGCAAGAAGGTCGCCATCCTCGATAAGAACGCAAACGGAGACGAAGCAAACAATATCACTATAGCAGATACATTTGTTTCTCAGAACGTAAATCTTATATACACGATAGCAACATCCTCCTCGCAGGCAGCTGTTACGGCAACCGCGGAGAATAAGATACCGGTAGTCTTCAACGCGGTTACAGATCCCGTTGATGCAGGACTCGTAGCGTCTCTTGATGCCCCCGGCAAGAACGTAACCGGTGTTACGGATATGAACCCCGTTGAAAAGCAGATCGATCTTATCGCAGAGCTTCTCGGTAAGGATAACGTAAAGATAGGATTCCTCTACACGTCTGCCGAGACAAACTCTGTAATGCAGGTCAATATGGGTAAGACTCATTGCGATAGCAAGGGATATACCTACGTTGAAAAGGGAATAGTAGATATGAACGATATCGAAAGCGCTTTGGCTGCTCTCGTTAAGGAAGGCGTTGACGCCATCTACATTCCTACGGATAACCTTCTCGCAAACGCATCCGCGCTTGTACATTCCACAAATATCGGCGAATAATACGGTACGGATAAAAATAAATATATGAGGGCTGCGGATATTTTCCGCAACCCTCAAATGAGTTTTTGAAAGGAACATTTATATTATGGATTTCTTGTTAAAAGGAGCGTCACAAGGATTTATTTGGGCGATACTTGCACTTGGAGTGTACATCTCATACAGAATTCTTGACTTTGCCGATCTTTCATGTGAAGGCACCTTTACTCTCGGCGCTTCGGTTGCGGCTATGCTTATAAGCAAAGATCTTGATCCTTTTCTTGCACTTGTTATAGCATTTTTGGCAGGTTGTATTGCGGGAATCGTTACGGGCGTGCTCCACACAAAGCTTAAGATACCTCCGATACTTGCCGGAATCCTTACTATGACGGCACTTTTCTCTGTTAACCTTCACATCATGGGAACCGCCAATATTCAGCTTATGAATAACTCTACGGTATATACCGTTCTTACAGGTCTTCTTCCCTTGAACAAAATGTATACCTCCCTCATTCTCGGCGGGATCGTTTGCATTATCATCATGATAGTTCTCTATTGGTTCTTCGGCACAGAACTCGGCGCGAGCATACGTGCAACGGGTATAAACGGTAAGATGTGCCGCGCTCAGGGTATAGATACTGACCTTACCAAGATAATCGGACTCTCCCTCTCAAACGGATTTATCGCTCTTTCGGGGGCTTTCCTTTGCCAGTATCAGAATTTTGCGAATATTACAATGGGTGTCGGTGCCATAGTTATAGGGCTTGCTTCTATAATAATAGGTGAGGCTATCTTCTCCAAAGCAAAGAATTTCTTCGTCATGATGACGGGAATAGTTACGGGCGCGTTGATCTACAGAATAGTTGTAGCCGTAGTTCTCTATCTCGATATGGATACCGACGACGTAAAGATCATGACTGCTTTCGTGGTTGTAGTTGCTCTTTGCATCTCCAACTTCGGATCAGACTTTAAAAATAAGTTTGTTAAAACAAAGAAAAAGGAGGTAAAGAGAAATGACTGAATCTTCTGAAGTTAAGCTTTCTCTACGCAACGTGCGTAAAGTCTTTTATCCCGGAACCGTCAACGAGAAGGTGGCTCTGAACGATATTTCTCTTGACCTTGAAGACGGTGACTTTGTTACCGTGATCGGCGGTAACGGTGCCGGAAAGTCAACTATGCTCAATGCGATCGCCGGAGTTTGGCCGATTGATAACGGAGATATCGTTATTGACGGAGTAAGCGTTGAAAAGACTCCGGAGCACAAAAGAGCAAAATACATCGGCCGTGTCTTCCAGGATCCCATGACGGGAACAGCCGCCAATATGCAGATAGAAGAAAACCTTGCCATTGCCGCAAGAAGAGGAAAGCTCAGATCGCTTAAGTGGAGCATTACCTCTGATGAGAGAAAGAGCTTTTACGAGCAGCTTAAGATACTCGATCTCGGACTTGAGGACAGAATGACCGCAAAGGTCGGTCTGCTTTCGGGCGGACAGCGGCAGGCTCTTACCCTTCTCATGGCAACTTTACAGAAACCGAAGCTCCTTCTTCTTGACGAGCACACCGCTGCTCTCGACCCCAAGACCGCTGCAAAGGTACTCGAAATAACAGATAAGCTTATAAACGAAAACGATCTTACCGCTCTTATGGTAACACATAATATGCGTGACGCCATAACTCACGGAAACAGACTTATCATGATGAATAACGGAAGGATCATATACGACGTAAGAGGTGAGGAGAAGAAGAACCTCACAGTTGAAATGCTTCTCGCAAAATTCTCGGAGGCGAGCGGTGAAGAGTTTGCAAATGACAGGGCTCTGCTCGGTTGACGTTGCTTTGAATAAACGATTACTTCATCTGTTATGACAAAAGAAGAGATAAGAAATATGCTTGAAACGGAAGACGAGGATAAGGAGCTGGTCTTTGAGGTATGCCGTATAGCTTCCGCTTCAGACTCCGAAAGAATCGCCGAAAAGCTGCTTTCAACAGCGAACACCACTGAAGATGTATTCACGGCTGCGTACCGTTTTGTAAATCGGTATGAGGATTACGGCTGTTTGAAAACAAAGGCCTTGTTCAAACTGCTCTATATGATGGATAAGCGATCGGTCGGATCTCAAAAGAGTTCTCTTTACCGTGTGAGAAGAAAGGTCACCGTGCTTCGCGACGTGATAGAATATGCGTGGGCTTGTTTTGGTATGCATGATCTCGAAAAACTGCTCATATTCAAAATAGGCCCGGATTCCTATTGCAGCGCGGTGTACGAAAGCGACGGTGCGTTATTGGATTTTTGCTATATGAATCTTGACGAGCTTTATTCGGTCTTGAAGGAAAACAGCGAAAACGCATTTGTAATAATACATTCGCACCCGTTCGGAGACAGTACACCGTCGGAAGCGGATATTTATATACACAGTGATATAAAAAAGCTTTTGGCATTTTCGAGATCGACTTTGATAGAGCACGTTATCCTTTCGCAAGGCAACGGTAAAATTAATTGCCATTTCCTTGAGCATTCCGCAGAATATTATGAGGACGTTCGGATAATTGATATGATCCCCAAAAAAATAAAAACGGCTGAGAATTAATGGCTGATGCCCTTATCGGAGAAATAAGATAGGGGTATGGGCATAGCCCTGTGCATTTGTTAAATAAATGCGGAACTGGCGATAAATACAGAAAAAATATCTATACAACGTAGGGCGGGGGCTTGCTCCCGCCGTTTTTTATACACTCTTTTCACATATGCAGGTAAAGTGTAGCTAAACCCATTATAGTGTCGATTTTGTCGTTTGCAAAATCATTTGAGAGAATGTTGGATTTTTCTTTATCAAAAATCCTTCACGTTCCTTCGGGATGAAGCATCGAGCTACGCTCGCTGTTTCATCCCAATATTTTGATACTTTTATATATACCTTTATCGCAATATATAAAAGCCTCAAAATCCTTATCCATACTGTATTTTCACTCCTTTCATATTCTGTACCTTACAAATTTTATAGCAAAAAATGCCTTTGCTATATTATAGTGAAAAAATGACATCTTGATAAATGAAAATATCAAAAAATGTCATTTTTTCTACCAGCAAGGAAAATCGGCACTATAATATGTATGGCGAGAAAAAAGACCCCGATCTGCGTTGTACGCAGACCGAGGTCGATTGATATTTATGTCATTTAATATAAATAGCACTATAATATTTATGAGAAAAAGAAGATTATAAAAGCAACGAAAATCACAAGTCCTATAACCAAATATATATTGCTCATAGTCTGCTGTTTCTCTCGTTCTTTTGCTTCTTTTATGCGGTTCTCCTCAAGTTCCTTTGTATATCGTTCTTTTCTCCGTCTTGCTTCTATAGCCGCATTTTTGAACCATTCAGCCTTTGGGAGATATTTCTCACTTGAATATTGGCTGTACCTTTTGGAACATTCTTCAAGAAGAGAAATAATATACTCTTGATTATCCAAGTCAATTACAATTGGCGGATCATTAGGTCGCGTAAATGAAACAGAATCTCTATATATCTTTATTTGAGTTTGTATTCTTTCATAGGTGTGTTCGGGCATAACCAATTCGAATTTTGCTTTTAGTCTTCTAATATCATTGTTTAGCCACTCGTTACGTTCTTTTATACGTTTTTTATCATACTCTGCCATAGCAGAACGACCACCAAATTTTTCTCCTGCTATTATAGTTCCGTCTGCTATTAACGCAACTAACCAAGCTGATAATGGATCAAAATACATTTTGCACCTCTATTGATTGTTATTTTATTTATTAGCCTTTTTTTCTTTTTTGCTTTGTGCTTCTGATAAAAATTTGGTTAGATTTGTTGCTGTTATACCTTCTGTATAAGGCCATTCTATTAAGATAACCCCATTTTTATTGCAAAGCATCTTTTTTCTTTTATCATTCTCTTGCTGTTGCTTAAAATGTTCTTCACCACCAAAATGCTCGATAGGAGAGTAATGCTGTTTTCCTTGATACTCTATACCCACTGACAAAGAAGGTATAAATATGTCAAGAGATTGCATACCAAGCCAATCTGTACGATACTGATATATCGCATCTGGGTAGATACTTGAAACAAGTGAAAACAGCTGTGCCTCGGATTTCCATTTGGGAGATGTTCTATCTAAAAGAATTAGTTGAGCATATAAATCAGTTCTTTTTTGCTTTTGCTCATTTTTATGGGCATTTAGCACTTCCATTAGTTCATTATAAAAGAGTTTCCCAAATTGTTGAGTTTCTGTTACAGAATATCTATTTCGATATAATATTGTAGGTAAATGGTGGTTCTCGAAGACCGAAAAGAAATCGGGATCATAGGTTATATAGTTGGTTATGGTAGAAAACACCTCAAACAACTCAAAGTATTTCTTTGATATTTTCCCTCGCCACATAGAAGATGATTGCTTTTCTGCCTCTCCGTATTCTTCAAATATGTATCTTACCAAATCACCGTTAACACCATTAGGATACCTAAACGAAAACTCCCAAAATTCTGGAATGTCCTTTTTGTTTATCCAAAATTTTCTATTTTTTACCGATTTGATAGATGCTCGTGTATCATTTATGGCATCAATATCCTTTTTAAAAGCGAAAATTGTTTTACCATCACGCACATCATAAAAATTCAGTTCAGGAATTGAGGTGTTAATATATTCGGCTATTTGCCAATACTTGAAAACATTATCTTCTGTAACCAAATTGGCAAACGAATGATTATAGGTAAATTCATCGTAAAGCTTTTCTAAAAATTGTTCGAAATTTTTTGTTTCTCTTCGACACTTATCGATACAGTTATCACACACATCCTTAACCGTTTTATAATCCAAGTGAAAAAATGATGAAGCTATTAAGTTGGGAATTAACTTATAAAGATAAGGGGAGTACTCAATTACGGTTTCTCTAAAAACAATGTTTTTCTTATATAGTTTACATGCAATCTCGGCTTTGTTTTTGCATATATCACTATGGTAGTTGATAGTATGATCAGCCAAGACTACTAACAGTTGTTTGGCGTAAAATTCTACTTCCGATGAAAGATTGCCGCATTCAATGACTTTTAATAGCGACTTTAAGCCTTTTTCATAATAATCCTCTATATAATCTTCTACTTTATTCGTAAAAATAGAAATCCTAAAAATAGGCCTTGCTTCTTTAATGCTTAATCCATCCCAAACATACTTAATTCTTGGAAATGCTAATTTTGATACGTAATTGAGAGATTCATATATATCCATAACAAGATACCTTTCTGTGGTATACATCTAAATTATACCACAAATATGTTAATAAATCAATCCAAAAAAGACAAGGCGGCATGAACTTTTTGCTCAAACCGCCCTATTTTTTCTAAAACCTTGCAATATCCGAACCTTACAAGGTTCTTGCTCCCACTCTCGGGGGATGGTACGCTACGCTGAAAAGAGATCTATGTTTTCTTTAGCAGATATAGCCTCTCCTACATATTTCGGCGGGAGCAAGCCCCCGCCCTACGAACATTTCTTTATGTATACGAACATTTCTTTATGTATACGAACATTTCTTTATGTAATAGAAACCGCACCGCTAATTACGTCAGCGGTGCGGTTATTGTGATTTCTCCGTTAAGGACAACAGAGAAATTGCTCGGCCGTTTTTTGTTTGAAATATTTTTGCGAATATTTTTCGGTATGCTTTCAGCGTTGTATTGAAAGTACTTACGCAAAGAGATTTGTTACCTGTTACCGGTCGGATCCCTTTCACCCCTGCTTTTTTGAGCGGCAGACGGCGAAATAAGGACAGTACTCACACGTATATCTGTCTGATATTTTCTTCGGAGAAGGAGAAATATTGCCCTTACGCATGCGCTTTACCGTATCCGATGCTACGCTTTCCGCCTCCATCAGTATTTCACGGATCCTTTCATCCGAAAGCCCCTGAAGCTTTGCACTCTTTTTCTGAGTGAAGAGACTGTTCAGTATTCCGCTTGCTTCGATTTTGGAAACGAGAGAGGCGTCGAGCGCTTCCGTATCTTCGAGCTCTGCGGCAGAGGATACGTCGTGCCTTGACACCGCGCTTGAAAGATAGAGAAATCCTCCGGGCATTACTGAATTGTCTCCCTTCATAAGGGCAGAGAGGTAAAGCGGCAGCTGAAGCTCGGTGCCCTCCTGTGTCTCCTCAAGTGAAAACTTTTTGCTTCCGCTCTTGTAATCGATTATGCGGAGAAAATCACCCTCACTTGTTGATGCCATGTCAACTCTGTCTATCCTTCCGCGCAGATATACGTCACCGTTCGTGTCATCACGGAGGGGTGTGTGGATCTGCTTTTCGAAGGCTGTCGGAGAAAAGCCCGAGTTTTCTATATCTAATTCGGCAAATCTCGCGAGCAGAGCCGCGTTTATCGCGGCGCGCGTGAAATTCAATTTTAAGCGTTCATTGTCCGAAAGATGCTCGGGACACGTCTCGTCATAGTATTCGTCGGAGATCTTCCGGCATATCTCCTCGGTTTCTTCGGCAGTGTATTTTTTACCTTTTGCCAGATACTTTTCGAGTATCTCGTGTATGAGGGAGCCGGAGATTATTGCGGAATATTCGTTCTTTCTTCCGTCGTCAAGCTCAAGAAAGCGTGAACAGAAATATGAGAAAGCACATTTGTTGTATGCCTCGAGAGAGGTCGGAGAGACTGTTATCGGAGTCGGAACAAGCCTTGACGCACTTTCCTCAGACAGAGAATGCGCAGAGGTGAGAGAAGCGTTTTTTCCACCGAGCCGTATACTTTCAGAGTCAGTATCCCTGCAGTATTCGTCTGCAAGCTTTTTGTATACACTTCCGCTTTCCTGTGACGAAAGACCCGAGAAGGTAGTGAGCGGATCGTACATAAGCTCGCCCATACATTCGGAGAAGATTCGCACGTGCTCTTTCCCGAGAAGTGCGGATATACTCTTTATCGCTATACCCGGAGCGCATTCGCCCTCTCCCGCACATCTTTGCGGGTAGGTCACGTACAGCTGCTCCTTGGCTGTGGTTATAGCCTTCCACAGATGGAGATATTCCTTGGATGCCGATATTACCGCCGAAGGCGTGAGATCTATGCCTTCGTTTCTGAGCAAGCTCTTTTCAGCGTCTGTTATCAGACCCGCCCCGCTTATCGCACGTGGGAAGTCACCCTCCTTCATGCCGAGTATGATAACCACCTTGTGACCGAAGGATCGGTACAGAGAAGCGTCTGCAAGTATCACCTCGTCCTTTCTCGTGGGAATAAAGCCTATTTCAGTGTTCGAGAATATAAGCTCTATCATAGAGCAAAGGTCTTTTACCGACATGGCAGGTTCACCGTCGAGAGCATATGCTATATCGTCCAGAAGCCTTACGGCTGTGTTATACGTGCGTGCATTTTGTTCTGCGGTTCTGAGATCGCCGGTGTTTGCTGATGCATTTGACATGTCACTGAGCTTTTGCGCGGTGTTGTTTTCTTCCGTGTACTCGAACAGTGATATAAGCATATCGTTTACCGTTTTGGCTTTTGTGAGCTTTTCCTCAAGAGAGAGTATGCGTGGGAAGAGCCCATTTTTTATTTTGTTTGAGGAGATGATGAATTCATCGTCCTCGTCACCCTTGCCGGAAAAACGCTTGTAGGATGCAGAAAAATCCTTGCCGCAGAAGCGCGCTCTTCCGTCGATATCCCATCGGGAAGTGTACAGATCAAATCGGCTTATATCCTCGAAGGAAAAATCGGTAAGACCGCATTTGAGGTGTGCGAGTATATCGCTTCTTCTCCAACCTCCCGAAATGATTTTCAAAAGGCTTATCATATATACTGCAAAGCAGCTGTCAGAGATCAGCATTTTGTCCGAGGTGAACAGGGGGATCTTGGCATCGGCGGCAGAAAGCGCGAGCAGCTTTTCGTACTTTGACGGATCTCTTGAAAGGACCGCGATATCAGAAAGCTTGTATCCCTCGTAAAGAGCTCTCTTTATAAGATTTATGCACGCACAGATCTCCTCCTGAACGTCAAGACATGCAAAGGCTTCTATCCGTTCTCCTTCAGCGTATTTTCCTTCGTATACCGACTGCCGCGGAGAGAGAAGGTTTTCCGAAAGATATTCAAGTGCAAAATTTCCGCCGGCCTCCATCTTCTGAGAGGTCACGGTATATTCCTTGCCGTACCTTTCGCACAGTTTTGAAAGATCAAAAAAGGTTTGTCTTATGCATTCAAATTGTATAGAGACGTCTTCGCTTGGGTCGGCATGGAGAGACACGCAAACGTTTTCTGCCTTATGGAATATATGAGCGATTATTTCGAGCTGTAACCGAGTGAAATCGGTAAACGAGTCTATGTAGACGTCGTACCCTGAAAACATGTCTTCTTTTTCAAGAAAACCGAGAAGCTTTTTCTGTTCGTCGTTTACGTCCGAATATTTATTCTGTGTAAGTGCGGAATATGCGGAATATACCGACGCTATATCCGAAAGTTTTTTTGAAAAGACGGGAGAGTCGGTCATGCATGCCGAAGCGTCGAGAAGATGCTCGCAGGTTACCCCACAGGATTTGAGCTCGTCAACGCATTCAAGCATACGGACGGAGAGAGCTTCGGGAGAGGAACGGCCGTATACCGATAAAAAAGGAGAAACCTCTTTTATGGCTTTCCACATGAACAGTACCTTTTGCGGTCTTGTGAGCATTTTATAAGAGAGAGCACCGTATCTGCGCGATGCTATATCGGATAGAAGTGAAAAGCTTGTTACCGTGAAAGAGAGAGGGGCTGAAGGGGGGAGCTTTTTTCCCGCCTCATCCTCATAGGCGAGCACCTGCTGGTCGGGGACAAGAAGGTAGGCCTTTCGCCCCTCGCTCACACATTGCCCGGCTTTTTTAAATATACGGTTTCTGCGGTGCTCCTCTGAGCCGGAGCAAATAAATTCAATCATCTTATATCAAACTCCATATCAATGTATCATATAAACGTTTTCTGCGAGTGAATTATTCAGTACGTTCCGTCTGAAGCTGAAGAAATAATAATTTCTTATCATAAAAATATTTTCGGCATCCCGTCTGTAATGCAGATAATATTTTCCCTTGACGTATCCCGACCTCTTCCAGAAAGCGGGGGATACGATAATTACAAGGTTCCTTTTGTTGCTTGCGATCTCCTCTACCCAGCCCTTGAAGAAATTGTCGCCCTTAAACCTTTTTACGTTTTGGGGGAAGAATACGTATACGTTCTTTTTGTAGGGAAGAGACGCGAGCTTTTTGTTTGCTCTGCTGCTTCCGAGAAAAGCGACGGTAAACGTGATGAGCCCGAACACCGCCGAGATGGGAAGGGTTATCAGGGCGATAGTAGAGAAGAGAATAAGGTGTGCACTCGTCTCAAGGAATACCACGATCGACGTTATGATCTTAACAAGCAGAGAAACTATTCTGAATCGCGAGAAGAATTTTATGACAGTCTTTGTCTTGTTGTATATATTGCTTGCCTTTAGCGACATGAAAAGAAACCCGAGATAATGATTTGAATAAGCGTATCTGTCCGCCTTGCCCGAGACGTATCCCGTGATCTCGGAAGCCGAATCCTTGCTGAGAATACGTATCCTTTTTTCTGCGCGTGCAAGCTCTGCGCGCAGCATTCGGTTTTCTTTTTGAAGCTCGTTTATTTCATTTTTCTTTTTCATTTTCATAACCGGATTTTAAAATTATCAGAGAACGTGATCGTCCGAATACAAAAGATTCCGAAGCAGGACCTGCTTTCCTCGCCATGAATATGCTCTTTTTGAAAACTCCTCATCATTCATTCCTTCTATGAGAGGTACGGTGAGATGAGGCGTTGTATCCTCTGAAAAATAAGCAATAGGGGAGAATATGCTGCCGCTTTCAATAGCCTTTTTCGTGTGAGGGCATACCTCCTGACATATGTCGCAGCCCCAGAAGGTGTTGTATTTTTTCATAAGAGCGACCTCCCCGTCCGAGAGCGCCCCTTTTTTCTGAGTAATTGCCGAGAGGCACTCGGGAGAGCCGTCCGTATTCATTGGGCACGCGGAGAGGCATTTCCCGCATCCTATACATTCAAGAGAGGACAGCGGTAAAGTGGGTGTCAGAGTGGCGTCGGTAATTATCTCGGCAATAAACATATAGGATGAATATGCATTGCTTATAAGCAGTCTGTTCTTCCCGAAAAAGCCTATTCCGCATTTTACCGCCGCATCGCGTTCATCTATCGGTGAGTGATCCGCAAAAAATGCAAATCTGTTTTTTGGGAAGGCTGACGAAAGCTCGCTTTCGAGTCTTTTAAAGAGTTGCTTCGTGTATGCGTGATAATCCTTGCACACAGCGTAAGCGGAAATATTTCTTTCCTTCAAAAGCGAATCCTCCGAAAAATAGGGGATAGCAAAGAGTATTGCGCTCCCGGAACGTATCCCGGCTTTCTCAAGAAGATATTCTCTCGTGATATTGCAATCGGCAAGAGAGCATATACCGAAGAGAAGGATACCCTCGCTTTCGAGTAGCTCTTTTATTTTCTTTTCCATAAAGAAGCCTCCGCAAGTGTGTTATTCCCCTTAATTATAACATATATCAATTTATCTTTCAAGATATTTCTGTAAATTTGATCGGCTGATCAAATATTTTTTTTCATAGGGCGCGTAAGCGACATTTTTTTCGAGTCTTGGGTGATATAATTTTATCAGCGCATAAAGGTGTACGAAAGTGAGGGATGATCTTTGGACGTTTATGCAGATCTTCTTTTCCTGATAAACTTTTTTATGGACCTTGCATGCCTCACGATAGCTGCAAAAATAGGTTCGTTCAGCGGAAAAAGATACAGGATCTGTCTTGCGGCTGCTATAGGCGGTGTGTACTCGATATGTGCTCTTTTTCTTCCCGACGGTATTGCTTCCGTTCTTTTGTCACTTGCTTTTTGTGCGGTCATCTCGTTTACAGCCTTTTTTCGCAAGGGTGACAGAATGATCAGGATGCTCAGAATATCTCTTGTATACCTCGGAGTGAACACCGCGGTTGGAGGTGGGGTGAGCGTTGCATTTTACTTCATACACAGATTTTTGGACGTTGTGGACGACGGATGGGAGGCGCAGCCGTCAGCAAGCCTTTCGCCGGGAATATATCTCGCTCTTGCTCTCGGCGCGTTTCTTTCATACGCAGTGCTGATAGTTATAAAAAGGAGCAGGATAGACAGAGCGGAGAGGATACGTATAAGTGCATTCGGAAAGAGCGCAGAGCTTTTATTGCTTATCGACAGCGGAAACAAGCTGAGGGATCCCTTGCGCGGTAAAGCGTGCACCGTAATTTCACAAAACGATATTGCATTAATGATCGGGGAAGAAAAGGCGCATATGCTTTCGCGCGGGATGATCGGATCTTGGGATGGAATAAAGATATGTGCGGTTCCCGTGATCACGGTGAACGGTTCGTCTGTTGTTTTCGGATTTGTCCCGGATAGTGCAGAGCTTCTCGATGGATCCGGAAAAACTGTCAAAAGCGTGGATACCGTTATCCTGATAAGCACGGAGGTTGGATTCGAGGGCGGAAAAGCGGTATTTCCCGCGGAGCTGATATGAAGAACAGCGCGTTTTAAAGAGTATAAACTAAGGAGCATAGCGGAATGGATATTTTCGGTTTTTTAAAAGGAAGACCAAAGGACGGTGGCAGGGATAACGAGATCTACTACATAAACGGAGCGCAGACTCTCCCACCGCCTCTTGAAGAAGGCGAGGAGGCAGAATGTATATCCCGCCTCGGAAAGGATATAGAGGCCAGAAACGAGCTGATAGAACATAATCTCCGTCTGGTCGTGTATATAGCAAAAAAATTCGAAAGCAACGGTGCCGGCCTTGAGGATCTTATTTCTATAGGCACGATAGGGCTTGTAAAGGCTATATCCACGTTTAAGCCCGAGAAAAACATAAAGCTCGCAACCTACGCGTCGCGGTGCATAGAAAACGAAATACTTATGCACATAAGAAAGATAAACGCCAGATGCGAGGTCTCACTCGATGAGCCGCTCAATACCGATTGGGACGGAAACGAGCTCTTGCTTTCCGACGTACTTGGAAACGCTGAGGACGATATGATGTACGAAATAGAAAAAAGAGAGGAAAGAGAGACTATACGCCGTGCAGTAAGCGAGCTTTTACCGCGAGAACGTAAAATAATTGAGCTCAGATACGGATTTGCGGGGAACAGAGAATATACGCAGAACGAGGTCGCGGATATGCTCGGGATATCGCAGTCGTATATATCGCGTCTGGAAAAGAGAATTATCGAAAAATTACGGCGGCAATTTGTTGACTTATTGTAAACACTGTTTTAAAAAATCGCAAAAATGCACACATCTCTATTGACAAAAAAACATTTGCGTGTTATAATAACACGGTATCTAAAATTCAGCAAAGTGAGGTGTAACCCGATGAAAGAAGGACTCCATCCCAAGTACGAGGAAGTTACCATCAGATGTGCCTGCGGCGAGAGCGTTACAACACGTTCCACAAATCCCAACGGCGGCAATGAAATAAAGGTTGAAATTTGCTCTAAGTGCCATCCTTTCTTCACAGGCAAGCAGAAGTTTGTCGATGCCGGAGGAAGAGTTGACAAGTTCAATAAGAGACGTAATGCACTCGGCAAATAATAGCGGTTTTTACTGCTGCGGGCAAGAGCGTGTTGAAAGAAAACACGCTATTGCCCTTGTTTTGCTACCATTTTTACGGTAGAAAACAGGCTTTTTTCGGCACGCGGATCGGCCGCGTGAATATTTAACGCGTGCGCGCGTGATAATATAATAATTATTATTCTCGGAGGTTCTGTGATGCTGCCAAAAAACGAAATACAGTCGTCGTCCGTCGTGCTTGTCGCGATCCTTCTCGACGGTGAGGATGAACGCGCTTTTGAGAGCAGTCTCGCGGAGCTTGAACAGCTTACGGATACCGCCGGAGGAAGGGTGGTAGGCAAGCTTATTCAAAGGCTTGATACGCCCAATGCCGCATCTGTGATCGGAAGCGGAAAGCTTCTTGAGCTTGCTGAAATGTGCGAGGCACTCGAGGCTGATACGGTCATCTTCGACAGAGAGCTTACACCCTCGCAGATACGCAATATAGACGAGGCTTTGGGCGGAGTGGTCGTGATCGACCGAACGATGCTGATACTCGATATATTCGCGCTTCATGCGGTCACGGGGGAGGGAAAGCTTCAGGTTGAGCTTGCTCAGCTGAAGTATTCTGCACCGCGACTTTGCGGTAAGGGCGTGGAGATGTCAAGACTCGGAGGCGGAATAGGTACGAGAGGTCCCGGAGAGTCAAAGCTCGAGAGCGACCGACGTCATATAAAGCGCAGGATACACGCGCTTGAAGAATCTCTCGATGAGCTTGACAGAACGAGACGCACCATGCGTGCGGCGAGAGACAGGTCTTCAAGAGCGAGAATAGCGGTGGTCGGATATACCAATGCCGGAAAGTCCACTCTTCTCAATCGCCTTACGGGAGCGGGGGTACTTGTACAGAATAAGCTTTTTGCTACTCTCGATCCTACTACCCGCAGATTTACGCTTCCGAATGGAGAGGACGTGCTGATAACCGATACGGTAGGCTTTATCAGCAATCTTCCGCACCAGCTTATCAAGGCCTTCAAGTCTACGCTCGATGAGGCGGTCTACGCCGATATCCTTATGATAGTCTGCGACGCGTCCGACCCCGAATGCCGTGAAAAACTTGAGGTCACGCAAAATACGCTTCAGTCGCTCGGTGCGGGCGATAAACCGGTGCTTCTTGTTTATAACAAATGCGACACCTTGACACCGGATACGTTTCCGGAAGAAAATACCGACCAAAATACGGTGTTTATCTCCGCAAAGACCGGGAGCGGCATCGATGAGCTGTCCGAAAAACTTCAGCGCATAGTCTCCGAAGGAAGGACTGAGGAGATCTTCAAGATACCGTCGGATGCCTTCTCGGCACTCAATCTGCTCTATAAGGAGGCGGTCGTCGTTTCTGTCGATTACGGAGAGAACGGCGCTACGGTTACGGCACTTGTGGATGCGAGAGTAAAGGGCATGCTTGCCGACTACGTCAGCACGGAGGGCGCGGATGAATGAGAATTTTGTTACGCTGAACGGTCCGGGCGAGGGCGAATACGAGGAAAAAAACTCGGTATTCATCGGCTATGCCGCTCCGATAAGCTCGGAGGATGACGCGCTTGCGATCATCAAAAGCAAGAAAAAAGAATACTACGATGCAAGACATAACGTATGGGCCTACGTGCTCCCGGACGGAGTTACTCAGAGGTACTCTGACGACGGCGAGCCGCAGGGGACCGGAGGAATGCCGACCCTTTCGGTCATAACAAAACGCGGAATATGCGGTGCGTGTGTGGTCGTAACAAGATATTTCGGAGGAACCCTTCTCGGAGCCGGAGGCCTTGTGAGAGCGTATACGCAGGCAGCGTCCGCAGCTATAGATGCGGCGGGAATAAAAAGGTTTGACAGATTTACCGGAGTTGAAATAAAGCTTTCCTACTCCGACTATCAGAAGCTCGGTAAACTGCTTGCGCCGTATCATATCATAGATACCGAAACAGACTATTCGGATTCGGTAACAGTCAGCTTTTCGGTAAAAAGCGACGAGGCACAGACTCTTCTCGACAGCTTTACCGAAATAAGCGCAGGCCGCTGGAGCGTTTCTCTCACGGGAGAAAAATGGGGCTGTGTCTGCGAACAGATATAAAACGGAGGTATTGAAATGGGAAACATATGCGATCTTTTTTTACTCCGCGAGCGTGAAAATCTTTCCAAGTATGCTTTTCTGACAGAGAACACAAAGGGGCGCGACCATCCTTACGTGCCGTGTGAGAACAGAACCGAATTTCAACGAGACCGTGACAGAATAGTACATTGCCAATCATTCAGAAGACTTATGCATAAGACGCAGGTCTTCCTTGCGCCTACGGGCGATCATTACAGAACAAGACTTACGCACACGCTTGAGGTCTCGCAGATAGCGAGGATAATCGCAAGAGCAATAAGACTCAACGAGGACCTGTGCGAGTCGATAGCCCTTGGACATGACCTTGGGCACACACCCTTCGGGCATGCGGGCGAGGATGCTATGCAGGAGTGCTTTTCTCCTGATTTCACTCACTATAAGCAGAGCCTGCGCGTCGTCGAGAAGCTCGAAAAAAGCGGAAAGGGACTTAACCTTACGTATGAGGTCAGAGACGGCATAGTGAATCATACGGGAAGCCATATGGCTCAGACGCTCGAGGGCGTTATAGTTAAATTTGCCGATAGGATAGCGTATATCAATCACGATATAGACGATGCGTGCTCGGGAGGAGTCATGACAGAGGACGATATACCCGAAAAGATCAGGAAGGTGCTCGGATATTCACACGGCGACAGGATCAATACTATGGTCACGTCTCTTATCAAATGCAGCGCTGATAAGCCGGTGATATCAATGGACCCTGAGGTTCAAGAGGCTATGAACGATCTCCGCGCGTTCCTTTTCGAAAGAGTATACAGAAATCCCGTTGTAAAAGGGGAGTCGGATAAGGCCAAAAACCTGCTCTGCTCACTTTACGAGTATTTTCTCAAAAACGTTGAGAAAATGCCGCGCACCTACTTTTCGATGATAGAGACGGACGGAAAGGAAAGATGCGTTTGCGATTTTATATCGGGAATGACCGACAGATACGCTATCGATACTTACCGTGAGCTTATGATACCTCACGTCTGGAGGAAATAATGAGTAAAAGGATCCCACCCGAAATAGTGGATGAGATAATTTTTAAAAACCCTATAGAGGACGTTGTTTCTTCGTACGTCAATCTCAAAAAGGCAGGCTCACGTTATATGGGGCTTTGCCCGTTTCATAACGAGAAAACTCCGTCCTTCGTAGTCTATCCGAACACTAAAAGCTTTTATTGCTTCGGTTGTGGCGCCGGAGGAAGTGCGATCACATTTATCTCGAGAATGGAGAACCTGACATATTACGAGGCTCTTGAAAATCTTGCCGAGCGCTCGGGAATACAGCTTCCTCAGGACAGGGAATACGGTGATAAAGATGATAACCGCCCGAGCAAAAAACGGGTGCTTCAGATGAACCTCGATGCCGCAAAATTCTTCAGACAGTGCCTCTTCGATGAGAGGATAGGAGCTGTCGGAATGAGATATCTCCGCGATGAGCGTAAGCTCGATATGAGCACCATACGCCATTTCGGACTCGGATTTGCCCCGAATGACTTTTCTTCTCTCACAAAGCATATGAAAAGCCTCGGATATACCGAGGAAGAGCTTCATTTTGCTTTCCTGTGCGGAAAAAGTCAAAACGGCAGATATTATGACTATTTCCGTAATCGCGTTATCTTCCCGATAATAGATACCGCGGGCGGAATAATAGGCTTCGGCGGACGTGTCATGGACGACTCAAAGCCGAAATACCTTAACACCTCGGATACCGCTGCGTTCAAAAAGAGCAGAAATCTGTTTGCACTCAATTTTGCCAAAAACAAGTGCGAGGATCAGCTCATCCTCTGTGAGGGATATATGGACGTTATCGCGGTACACGCCGCAGGGTTTGAATCTGCGGTGGCTACTCTCGGAACCGCGCTCACCGAGGAGCAGGCGAGAGTTATGGCGAGATATACCAAGAAGGTGATCATCGCCTACGACAGTGACGAAGCGGGACGTACGGCGTCAAGCAGAGCATCTGCCATCCTCGCATCGGCAGGGCTTGAGGTACGCATGCTTCAGATGAACGGAGCCAAGGACCCGGACGAATATATCAAAAAATTCGGCAGGATCAGATTCGAAGGACTTATAAACAGCAGCGTATCCGATTTTGACTACAAGCGCGATGCTTTGCTTGCATCCTTCGATACGGAGATACCCGATCAGAAGATAAAGGCCGCCGATAAGCTTTGCTCGGTAATAGCCACGTATCATTCGGGCGTTGCGAGAGAGCTTTATATAGCTGATATATCCAAACGGCTGAATATTCCCGCAGACAGCCTTCGCTCGGACGTTGAAAGGAAACGCTCGTACAACGGAAAAAAACAGCGTGACGATCTGAAAAAAGAGGCTGACAGGTCGATAATGATGCTTGGCGACAACGTCAATAAGGAAGCATCCAAGAATCCCGCCGCAGTCAGAGCGGAGGAGACGATACTCGGAGTTCTTCTGCTTGACGAGGACGCGAGAAAGTATCTTGAGAAAAACAGCGACGCAATAAGAGAAGAGGATTTCTTCTCCGAGTTTTCAAGAGAGCTTTTTCGCCGGATAGTCGAGCTTCAGCATTCCGATCACGGATTTTCACTCGCACTTATCGAAGAAGGGTATACCCCCGATGAGTTCGCGAGAGTTTATTCTATATACCATAGCAGGGAACAGCTCTCTGCAAACGGTGTGCAGGTGATGCTCGAGGCACTTAAAACGCTTAAGCAGGAAACAGACACGTGCGAGGACCCGATAGCTGCGGCGAGAAAGCGAATGGGACTCTGAACGTAAAACCAAGGAACTTATATTTCAAAGCATTTTACATATGCGGAAAGGAATTTTAAATGTATAATCCCGAAGAAAATATTGACATATCTCCGATAATAGAAAGCGAAACAGTCGTTGACGACGGAATAAGCGACGATTTTTCTTTCATAGACTCAGAGGTATTTTCAGATATCGGAGAAAGCTCTGATATCCCGACAACAAGCGAGATGCTCCAGCTCGAATCCGACCTTGAAAGGATCATGCACTCCGACAGCATAGAAAGAGTTCTCGAGCAGGATGGACTTGCTATAGACGACCCGGTACGTATGTATCTTAAGGAGATCGGTAAGATAGAGCTTCTCAGCCAGGACGAGGAGAAGGAGCTTGCCGAGAAGATGATGCAGGGCGATGAGGCTGCGAGAGAAAAGCTCGTCGTTGCCAACCTCCGTCTTGTCGTAAGTATCGCAAAGAGATACGTAAACAAGGGTATGTTCTTCCTTGACCTTATTCAGGAGGGTAACCTCGGTCTTATGAAAGCCGTAGAAAAGTTTGACCCCAATATGGGATTCAAATTCTCCACGTACGCTACGTGGTGGATAAGGCAGGCTATTACAAGAGCTATAGCAGATCAGGCGAGAACCATCCGTATCCCGGTCCATATGGTAGAGACTATCCATAAGGTATCGCGCTACCAGAGAGAAATGATACAGGAGCTCGGACGTGAGCCTACCGCTGATGAGATCGCGGCTAAGATGGGTATGACCACAGATAAGGTCCGCGAGATCATAAAGATAGCTCAGGATCCCGTTTCTCTCGAAACACCTATCGGTGAGGAAGAGGACAGCCACCTCGGAGATTTCATTCCCGATGAGGATACACCCGCTCCCAACGATGCCGCAAGCCAGACTATCCTCCGCGAGGTGATAGAGAAGGAGCTTGAAACGCTCACCCCCAGAGAGGCTAAGGTTATAAGACTCAGATTCGGCCTTATCGACGGAAAGACAAGAACTCTTGAAGAGGTAGGTCAGGAATTCCAGATCACAAGAGAAAGAATAAGACAGATCGAAGCAAAAGCACTCAGAAAGCTCCGTCATCCCAGCAGAGCAAGACACCTTAAAGGATTTTTGGATTAAGTTTGTGACTTATTCACAAATTTAATGCCTTATAATTGTATATAAAGCCGAAATATACGGCATTGTGTACAAAACAAGACGCCCGTATTTGTGAATGATACACAATAAAAAGCGGTTTTTTATAAAACCGCCACCTCGTGTTTAATAATTGTTCAAAAAAAGACTCTTGACTTTTGACGAGTTTTGATGTAAAATATTATAAGTATAAAGAGCCATGCTTAGGAGGAGCTTATTACAATGAAAAAAAATACACTTAAAAAGCTTTTAGCATTTATTTTGTGCGTTGTTATGCTTTCATCTGTCGTTCTTACGTCTTGTAAGAAGGAAGAGAACCCGCAGACTGCAGCTGAATACAGAACTCCGTTCTCTCTCGTTATAACCCTCGTTTCCGAGGCACCCGTAAGCGCAGAGACAGAGAAGCTTATCGAAGATGCTTTCAACGCAATTACAGAAGCAAAATATAAAACACGCGTAGACCTCAGATATTATTCGGAAGAAGAGTACTACACAGCTCTTACAACTATGATAGATAAGATAATCAACACAGACGAGCCTGTTACCGAAGCTCCCTCCGGAGACGAGACAACAGCTGTTGAAGAAGAAACTATCATAAACGAAGAGTACGGCTACAGCGAATTCAAGTATCCCGAGATCAAAGAGAATCAGGTAGATATCATGTACCTCAGCGGTGCTGCTATGTATTCTCATTTCATCGAGAGCGGATATCTTGCAAAGCTTGACACAGCACTTTCCACAGGTGCAAAGATACTCAACGACTACATATTCCCCGAGTATCTTACAGCTATGAAGTACAACGAGATCACATATGCGGTTCCCAACAATAACATTGCAGGTGACTATACCTACATGCTCGTTAATAAAGAGCTTGCAGAAAAGTATCAGTACTCCGCAGCTATGGCAAACTGGACGAGTCTTTCCAACGCTGAAGCCTTCATTGAAGATATAGCTAAGTATGAGAAAGCCGTTCTCCCCATATTCGGTAACCCTCAGCCGATCAACGTTCACAACTGGTCTTATGAGCTTGGTGAAGAAAACGGTCTCAAGACTTATAAGCTTGTTCCTTCACAGTTCTCGGTTTTCGGTTCTGCTATGCCTCTTCAGCTCGCTGAGAATACCGTTCTCGGATTTGGTAAAACACTTACTTCCTCTTACGGAACACAGCTTCAGCTCATTCAGAAGCTTAAGGATAAGAACTACGTTTCCGATAAGCTTAGCGAAGGTCAGGAATTTGCAGTAGGATTTGTTAAGGGTAACGAAGCAGACGTTATTGACTACAGAGAAGACTACGAGGTTATCGTTGTAGAATATCCTAAGATGACTCCCGACTCCGTTTACGAGAATATGTTCGGTGTATTCTCCAATATGGCTGACGATACAACAAGAACCAACAGATGTATGGAGGTCATTTCTCTCATGAATACAGATGTTGAGCTCAGAAATATTGTTCAGTACGGTATTGAAGGCGTACATTACACAATAGACGCAAAGACAGGCATCCTCAAGAGACTTAACCAGGATTACATGATGGATGTAAACAAGACAGGTAACGTCCTTATCGCTCACGCTGAAGAGGGAATCGATCCTGCAAACATCGACTACATGAGACAGCAGAACGTTGACGCTGCCCTCTACCCCTCCATCAACGTATTCCTTAACCCTGAAGAGACCAACTTCGAAATTATTGAGCAGGCAAACGCTATCTCCAAGAAGTACGCAGATAAGCTTGCCGCTTGCAAGAACTCCGAAGAGCTTCAGGCGGTTATCGACGAATCCAGAGTAGACGCAGAGATCAGTAACCTCAACATTCGTTGGGTTGATGACCTTCCTACAGACGGTCTCCTTTCTCCTTACGCAGCTTACTATGCTTGGCTTAAGCAGATGGGTTACGTTGATTCCGAGTGATATTGTATAAGGAAAATAAACTAAAACAAAATGCATCCGGTTGGCGTGATACTCTTGACTGAGTATCACGCCAGTTCTATTCGCCCCACCGTGCGGTATTCGCTTCGCGAGTTTATGGGCGAATAGAATATCACTGAAGCCGTAAGGCTTCAATATCACTATTGCGACAGCGATAATATCACTCCGACGAAGTCGGAATATCACTCTTGCTTTCTCAGCAAATTTGTGTTATAATGGGGCTAACAAAAAGCCTCTCCCTTTGGGAGAGGTGGCGGCGTAGCCGACGGAGAGGGCGAACAATTCCCCTCTCACCCGCTATCGCGGGAGTCCAAAGGGAGAGCCTTGGGATGCGTGTTACTTTAGGGGTATGGGCTTTGCCCGAAGCTATCGTTGCTTGCAACGCCGTAATACAAATGCGAAATAGGCGATAAAAGAGAACGATAAATAAGAATTTGATAAAGGAGGCTTTCAAAGTGAAAAAACTTATAGCATTTATTTTATCGGTGACATTCATGCTGGCATTGGCGGGTTGCTCTTCGGATAGAAGAACAGAGGCAAGTACTTCAAATGAAACCAACAACCCAAGCAAAAACACACAGAGCGAAACAGGCTATTTTATTCCGGATTATAATGCGACGAACAATCTTCACTGTGATGAATTTCTGGAAACTTTGAAAAGCGATGGATACGTCCGCGGCGGTGAAAAGGATTATAACTACAACACGGATAACATTACCCGAACTGTGAACATTACCCCCAAAAGCATTTCTGATGAAACGTCTGATATTGAAGTATTTTGGGTGAGTGATGCACATTGCTTTTTGATGGTAAATCATACGATTTACAGATATGA
>SVRJ01000050.1 GCA_015064885.1 Oscillospiraceae bacterium | reverse complement strand
GATTGCCCTTCCAGTCAATAGCATTGACAGGAGGATTCTTGTCGAGACCTTCCCACCAAACTGTGTTTGTCTCTGTGTTGTGAACAACGTTTGTGAAGATAGTATCCTTCATTGTTGTGTGGAGAGCGTTGGGGTTGGACTTTTCGTTTGTACCGGGAGCAACACCGAAGAATCCGTTTTCGGGGTTAACCGCCCAAAGTCTTCCGTCCTCGCCGACTCTGAGCCAAGCAATATCGTCACCTACGCACCAAACCTTGAAGCCCTTCTTTGAATAGAATTCAGGCGGAATGAGCATAGCGAGGTTTGTCTTACCGCAAGCAGAGGGGAACGCAGCGCAAACATACTTTGTTTCACCGTCGGGATATTCTACACCGAGGATGAGCATGTGCTCAGCCATCCAACCCTCGTGTGCACCGAGGTAGGAAGCTATACGGAGAGCGAAGCACTTCTTACCGAGAAGAACGTTTCCGCCGTAACCGGAGTTAACAGACCAAATGGTGTTATCCTCGGGGAAATGAACGATATATCTGTTTTCCTCATCAAGATCAGCCTTTGCGTGGAGACCCTTGATGAATCCGGCGTCATTTCCGAGAGCGTCAAGAACGTTGGTTCCTACTCTTGTCATTATAAGCATGTTGAGAACAACGTATATGGAGTCTGTAAGCTCGATTCCGTATTTAGCAAAATCAGAACCGACAATACCCATAGAATAGGGGATAACGTACATGGTCTTTCCCTTCATAGAGCCCTTGTAAAGCTTGGAAAGCTTAGCGTAGCACTCTTTGGGATCCATCCAGTTGTTGATGTTACCTGCATCCTCCTTCTTGGATGTGCAGATAAATGTTCTGCCTTCAACACGGGCAACGTCATTTATAGCTGTTCTGTGAAGGTAGCAGCCGGGAAGAAGCTCCTGGTTGAGCTTTATCATCTCACCTGTAGAGCAAGCCTCAGCTCTGAGCGCCTCTGCCTGTTCCTCTGTTCCGTCTATCCAGACGATCTTGGCGGGCTGAGTCATCTCTGCCATTTCGTTGATCCAATCCAAAACGTACTTGTTTTGTGTCATTTGTCGTACTCCTTTTAAAATATAAATAATTAAACTTTCATACGGTATGCCGCATCTGCATGCGAACCACCGTTAGCCATTATAAATTATACTACATTTTTATAAAAAAATCAAGGCGTAAAATTTCATGTTACATAAAATTTACAACGAGTAAATATATAATTGATGTAACAAGAAAAAAATACAAAAATTATACTTGTATACAGATAAAAAATATGATATAATTTATGTAGCGTAAAAAAATTATCATCGTTGTTTATTCGGTTCGCAATTTTATTTGTCGGAGAAAAAAATGAAAAAGGATCTATCGCAGGATTTTAAGAACAGCGCAAAAGGAGTGCTCAGAGACTATCGGAAGTTTATTCCGTTTTTTTTGGTCGCATTCATAATCGAGGCGTTGTTCTTTTCTCTTTTTATGATAGGGCACAGTGTAAATGAATTTTATCGCTACACCATAGAAGAGAAATACGACTATCATTACATTATCGAAGGGCTGGACAGTGAGAGCTACTCGGACGTAATAAACCGTACGATGACCTTACGTCCCGAGAGCAAGCGTCAGGTAGAGTCGATGAAGCATGAGATCTACAGACTCGGCGACGAGAATTATCACCGCCTCTACGTAACTCTTAAGGACACCTCCAAGTCCACGGTGAGCGTCTTCCTTTCGGACATAAACGGAGGAAACAACGGAGGAAACAGAGGCAATAACAACAGATGGGACTATATCGAGAAGGAGATAACCTACTCGTATTCTCCTACTCCTCTTATGAATCTCCCGGAGTATATATGGGACAATAATACGCTTGTTATTCTTCTGTGGATCGCTGTTACCGCTATTTCCATCTTCCTTCTTGTTTCGGTATATAACGTGCGTATAAGCCATTACAGATTCATGTACGGAGTCTATATGACGTGTGGCGCGGGATTCCGTAAGCTTGTATTGGGCGCGCTTTTTGAGATGCTGATAGTTTTTGCCATAGCTCTTGTTCCCGGATTTATCGTTTCGTGTATTACTGTCAGTACAATGTTCCGCGGAGGAAGCATGGAGCTTATATACGTTTCTCCCGCACTGATCCTTGCGCTTCTCTCCACGTTGCTCGTTATGTGTACTGCAATAATCTTTCCCATGAGAAAAATATCAAACGAGATGCCGATAGATCTTATCACCAAAGGCGGAACGGCAGAATACGTTACCTCGCCGAGAAGGTCGGCAGATCTTTTTTCAAAGAAATTTCCCGTATTCTACGAGCTTTTAAGTGTAAGAAGATTTGCGAAATATTACATAACGCTTCTTATAATGTGTATCGTGTTCAATTCGCTTTTCGTTGTAGGTATATATGCAGGTCAGCTTACAGAAACGATAAGAGATACGAAGGAGGGAACCTTCACCATAACGGCATCCCATATAACCGACGATATGCTTGAGCAGGTGGCAAAGGTAAGCGGTGTAGACTATCCTATGTGGGAGGTATCGGCCTCCGCTTCTTCAAATCTTTCATTCCTTGAAATGAATGAGGAGGATGCAAGAGATGCGGCTGCGTATACGGTAGAAACTCGATCCGGTAAGCTTGCTACAATAGATTTTGACGTTGAAGGCTTTAACCCTCTTAAATTCAGAATACTGACCGATAAAAACATGGCTACCGTTACGGGCGACGTCAGCAAGCTGTTCCTTAACGACGGTATAAACAGAACGGTCATAAGCCGCGAGATCGGCAGTCTTGATTTGTATGATATAGAGGTCGGGGATACGGTTACTGTCTGCGTTCTTGTTGAGGATCCTGAGAAGAACAAGGAGTTCAAATTCAATCAGCTTATGACCAATAAAGACATACTTTCCGAGCTGCTCAATGCGGAGCAAGCAGAAGAGGTGGTTTACGCGAGATATGATCTTGAGGTCTGCGCTATAATAGATTATGCAAAGCCTATGAATGAAATGGTCATAGGAGTTTCTCCCGAAATGTATGAAACTGTTATGGGCGCAGGGTCGTACAGGATCTCACATGTCGACGTATATACTCCGGATAACTCTACCGATGCCGCGGAAAACAAAGCGTACAATAACATATCAAGAATAGTATGCAGTGCAGATAAGTGGAACGTCGCAAGGACCTACGCCTCATTTGCGCTAAGCATGGCGTCGAATACGTATATAATGGGTATGTTTATAACGGTTGCTGTTCTTGTCCTCGGAGGAACTCCCGTGCTTTGGCTTTTCTCGCAGAAGGTATTCTATGAGAAGCGCGAGAGCGAGGTAACTCTTCTTTACCGGATGGGGGCAGGTGAAAAACGCCTTATAGGAATGTTCTTTACAGGAGGTGCGTTCGTTGCTGCGGTATCATTTGTGGCTTCTATAGTGATGTCTTTCCTTACGTCGGTTGCACTATTGACGGTCGTTGCGTGGATACTTCCGTTCTTTGGATTCAGGCATTCGTGGATGCTTACGTTTGAGTTTGAAGCGTGGACGCTTCTGCTCAGTGCTGCCGTTTGTACAGTGTGTGGAATAATAGCCTCGCTTTGGGCGTATTATAGGGGCTCAAGAGAGAGAAAGAAAACAGAGTATGAATATTTGAAAGAAAAAAGAGAAGAGGAGAGACTGAGATGAACGATAGAAGAGTAACGCTTGAGGTGCGCGACGTAATAAAACAATATAAACAGTATGATGAGGTAGTAACCGCGGTAAACTGTGTAAGCTTCCGCGTGTATGAAGGAGAATTCGTGGCAATTATAGGTGCAAGCGGATCGGGAAAAAGCACACTTCTCCATATGTGCGCAGGCATTGACAGACCTAACAGCGGATCTATAATTATAAGAGGAAACAAGATCACCGAAATGAACGCAGACGAGCTTTCGGCGTTCAGAGGAAAATATATAGGAATGGTCTATCAGAAGCATAATCTTATAGAGCAGATGACGGCCATGGAGAATATACTTGTCCCTGCCATAATGTGCGATCGCTCTGAGTTTTCTTACACCGAAACACTGAAGAAGCTTTTGAAGGCACTTAACCTTACTGATAGAGTACATCATCTTCCGAGCGAGCTTTCGGGAGGTCAGCAGCAAAGAGTTTCGATCGCGAGAGCGCTTATAAACAATCCCGAGATCATTTTTGCGGACGAGCCCACGGGCAATCTCGACAGAGCAAATGCAGACGAGGTGCTTAATCTGCTTATTGAGACAAAGAATATGCTCGGTCAGACGCTTATGATGGTTACGCACGATATGTCTATCGCAGAAAGAGCTGACAGAATACTCGTAATGGATAACGGTGTACTTACTCCGTATAAAAAATAATATTTTTCGACAGATAGTGACATTTTTTGTCCTTCCGTCATAGAATAATACCGAGCATTCAATATGCTTGGGGCGTATGAATACTCATACGCCCTATTTTTTATCCGTATGACGGAAATATACAGAAAGGACTTGTCTCAGGTTAAGGTGAAAACGATGTATGACAAAAGATACGCGGGACGAGGTGAAAAGCGAGTTGACGAGGAGATACTTCTCAAAATCTCCGAAGGTCGCAGCCATATGAAGTCTTGCGATAAATGTGATTCGGAAACGGCATTCGACAGTAGCGGATTCGCCGTATATATGCCCGCCCTCGCAATGGTGTATACTCCTAAGCAGAGCTTTTGCGATCTTTACACCGAAGAGAGGGGACTAAGCAGGGGAACTATATTCCCAAAGCTTGATAAACCGTTTCTTCCGGGCTCGCAGAAATACGTAAGAGGAGGTGGCTGTGATGGATGCAAAATGTAATTGCCGTACTCTTATGAAAAGGATAAGAGAGACAGACTTTGCTATTGTGGAGACGGTACTGTTTCTCAATTCGCATCCCGAAAGCAAGGAAGCACTCGCATACTATCACGAGCTGAAAAAGAAGAATGAAGCACTCAGAGCAGAATACAATTCAAGCTGCGGTCCGCTTACAGCCTATTCAAACGAATGTGAGAACGAGTGGAAATGGGTAAAAATGCCCTGGCCGTGGGAACTTGACAGCGATTAAGGAGGAGTACTATGTGGATTTATGAAAGAAAGCTTCAATACCCGGTAAAAATAAAAAAAGCCGACCCTAAGCTCGCTCAAATGATAATAAGCCAGCTTGGCGGACCGGATGGTGAGATAGGAGCATCAATGCGTTATCTCAATCAAAGATATTCAATGCCATGCAGATCTGTAGCCGGAATGCTTACCGACGTAGGCACTGAAGAACTCGCGCATATGGAAATGATCTCGGCAATAATATATCAGCTTACAAGGAATTTATCGGTAAGCGAGATAGAGAACAGTCCCTTTGCAACGTATTTTGTCGACCACACGACCGGTGTATACCCGGTTGCGGCAAGCGGCGTTCCGTATGATATGAAGTATATCGCCTCGAAGGGAGACCCGATAACAGATCTGCACGAGGACCTTGCGGCAGAACAGAAGGCACGCACTACATACGACAATCTTATAAGACTTGTTGACGATCCCGACGTTAAGGATCCACTCAAATTTTTGCGTCAGCGTGAGGTAGTACATTACCAGAGATTTGCCGAGGCATTGCATCAAACGTTGGATACGCTCGATTCAAAAAATTATTATGCGATAAATCCCGCCTTCGATAAATAACAAAAGATAAAAAGCACATTAAAGGCCTTGTTCCGGCAAGGTGATATAAAATCACACACGTATATTATCCGGGCACAAAAGAAGGATGGCTTGAGACTGAAAAAGGCAGAGATTTTCCGAGCAAGCCTATCTTCCGCTGCAACTGCGCTCCCGATGAATGCTAACGCATGCATACGTAAACAAAAATATATCGGGCGTACAGTATTTGCAAAGCGCAAAAGTCTGCTGCTTTCCCCAAAACATGCTTTGCACGGTCTGTACGCCTACAAACAAAATTCAGGCTGATGCTTTTTTGCATCAGCCTGAATTTTATGGTTCGATCTTCACATCTATAAAAGAAAAATCAAGCTTTATTCTTTCGGCGAATGCCATACCATCGGGCTCTCTTGCGATGACGGTGAGAGATTCTACGGTGGGAATACTGTTTACCGCGGAAGAAAAAGCTTTTATCGCGGTTTCTACATCGGTAGAGGAGAGATTTATTTTTGCGTTTTCGGTTATTTCCTCCGGACGTGTAAAGACCAGCCTTTCGGTGTTGATGAGAGAGAGAAGTCTGTCGTATGAAGAATATATCTCCGAGACCTCATATTTCGCGAGAGAATAACGCAGACCGGACGGACATACCGCCGGAAGAGGCTTTGCCATTCTCTGCATGAAGGGAATAAGCTCCTTTTCAAGTCTGCTGTATTCAAATATTTCTCCCGAGCTCAGGTCGTACATATAGCGCTTTCCGTCTTTTATAAAAGAGTGTTGCAATTTTTGTTACCGTTCCTTTCTCTATAGTTGCCTTGCGTGTCGGAAACAAGTGTCAAAATGCGACGCAAAGGCTTTATTTACCGCGTGGTCTTCTTTTTCGTTTTTTGTATGACTTTTTTCTGCCAACCAAAAGGGAACCGACAAATGCGGATACCGCAGATATGGGTATCATGTAAAAAGCAGTGCTTTGTCTTGGAAAGATCAGCTTTCCCGCAAACATTTCGGCTACGTTCAATATAATTACAACAACGACTCCGAAAAAAACACGGGTAGTTAAGGAAAAGTCATTTCCTATAGATCTTGCGGTAATATATCCGCACAGAAAGTCGCAAAGTGCTTTACATATAAGTGAGTATGCAAATACGTTAGCTCCCGGATCGCTCGTAAGATAAGCCAGAAAGGAAAAAAGAAGAACCGAAAGGATCCTTGTCGATGCGATCGCAAGGGCACATAGTGATAGGCTGCGCGGAATAGAATTTGTTTTGTTCATTATCATATCCTCTGTTATTTAGTAATAGAAGATATGTGAGGTGAGAATGGTTTATTCCTTTTTTGCGAAAATATCTTAGTCATTATTATTATTGCTACAGAAAAAGAGGCAAAACGCCTCTTTTTCCGTATGCTCCGAGGATATGGCTCACTCGGCATCCTCAGCGTGTACGTCAACGCGGGCAACAGCGCTCTTGAGTATTCTCATCGTTGTTCTGTCACGGCCTGTTTCTATAACGCAGGTTTCTTCCTTAATGCTTATTATTTTTCCGATGATACCGCCTATTGTTGTGATCTCATCGCCAACCTGAAGATTGTTTCTCATTGCGTTGGTCTCTTTTTCCTGCTTCTTCTGAGGTCTTATCATAAAGAAGTAGAGAGCACCGAACATGATAGCAAGCATACCGAAGGTTATGAGACCGCTATACGGATCTGCGGTCGGTGTCGTGCTTTCGAGAAGCGTGAAAAAATTATACATTTGCTAAAACGTCCTTTCGAAAATTATATAATAAGATTATACTACATTTATTTGGCTTTTACAATGGCTTATTTGTTAAATTTCTAATTATTTTTTTCAAATGAGCGCAAAACGGTTGAAATTTTTTTTAATATGTGATATAATATTAGTAAGTATTGTCGGAGGTGGCAAATTGACGTACAAGGATTTGAAAAACAACAAAGAACTTATAGTTTGCGGAAATATTGTAAACACGCACGGTTACAAGGGAGCTGTAAAGCTTATACCGCTTTGTGATGATATAGACGTGATATACGGTCTCGGTTATCTTATAACCGCGGACGGTGTTGAGAGAGATATAGAGAATATATCCGTGTTCAAAAATATGCTTATCGTTTCTCTTGAGGGAATAGGTTCTATGGAAGAGGCTGAAAAGCTTAAGACCACTTACGTATACGCCCGCAGAGACGATATTCCGATGGAGGAAGGATCGTTTTTTATTGAGGACCTTATATCACTGCCGGTATACGATATTGATAGCGGTAAGCTTTACGGAAAAATAATTTCCGTAGATAACTTCGGAGCCTCGGATATATATACCGTCAAGACAGAAAAGGGAGAGGTTATGATCCCTGCGGTTGAAGAGTTTGTTAAAGAGATAGATCTTGAAAAGGGCGTTTTTGTAAGGCCTATTGAGGGAATGTTCGATGAGATTTGACGTAATGACTCTTTTCCCGGAGTATTGTGATACCGTGCTCAGCGAGAGTATTATAGGCAGAGCAAGAAAGAACGGATACGTAGAGGTTAATTTTCATAACATAAGAGATTATTCCGAAAACAAGCACAGAAACGTCGACGATACTCCGTACGGAGGAGGAAAGGGGATGCTTATGGCAGCTCCTCCCGTCTATAACTGCTATAAGGCGATATGCGATAAGCTCGGAGAGGAAAAGCCGTACGTCGTATATATGACACCTCAGGGAAAAACGCTTACTCAGCAGACCGCTATGCGACTTTCTTCATATAATAATATTGTAATACTGTGCGGTCATTATGAGGGAATAGATGTCAGAGTTACTGATGAGATAGTCGACGAGGAGATATCTATAGGAGATTACGTTCTTACCGGGGGAGAGCTTCCCGCGTGTATTCTTATCGACTGCGTATCAAGGCTTTGTCCCAACGTTCTCTCAGCGGACGAATGCTTTGAGAAGGAGAGCCATTCGGACGGACTTCTTGAATATCCGCAGTACACAAGACCCTATGAATTTCACGGTGTCAAGGTTCCGGACGTTCTTATATCCGGACATCACGGAAATATAGAAAAGTGGAGAAAAGAAGCGGCACTTGAGATAACGGCACGCAAAAGACCCGACATGCTCAAAAAATAATTAAAGATTTGGAGGTGAGATCTTGAAGAAGAAAGTTTCGTTTAAGGAAATGACAAAGCAAAGTAATATACTTATGATGATACGCAGGATCTCTGCCTATATAGTTTCTGCCTTTCATAGAAGCTTTATCGGAGGTGTTATCGTTTCCGATCTTAAAGAGGAGAAGCTGTTTGACGAGGGCGTGACGAAAAGCATACTTAACGGGCAGGCCAAAAGAAACAGCCCGATAAAAAAGGTCAGACATTTTATCTCATCCGAATTTGAACGAAGTAGGGTATTTTCTATAGTCCAAAGGCTTTATCAGCTGTTTTTCACAATAAAGATGAGATCTATAGGACTTTTCATCCTTTCGTATGCAATATTTGCTTCACTTGCAATAGTGATACAGTATTATCCGTTTGACTCGGGTGAATGGCTTTCACAGACGTTTACGGTTTTTGCGCTTATTATTGTTTCGCTCCCATTTATATTCTCGCGGCGTAATATCGCCGAGACGATGAAAAACAGTAAAATGTTTTCATCTGTCATAGCTGAGGCTTTGGGAGTTGATTTTGACCAGAAGATCAGAGATATAAAAAATATAAGGCTCAATCCGAAATATTCCGGTCTTGCACCGGTGTTGGGAATAGCATGCGGAGCGTTATCCGTTTATCTGCCACCAATAGTTTTTGTTGCTTTTGTAGTTACGGTGCTTCTGGCGGCATTCATTCTTTCAAAACCTGAGGTTGGAGTGGTGCTTATAATCTTTGCCGTTCCGTTCAGCGATATATTACTCCTTTACGGAGTAGATATACTTACGTTCCTTATTTTCACTACCGCCTTCGGGTATGCCGGAAAACTTCTGCTTGGAAGACGCGAATTTGTTGTGGATTTTCTCGACATTTTTATGCTTATAGCACTTGTTACGGTCGCCTCCTGCTGTATAGGAAACTCCGGTGCAGGTGAGTACGGTGAAATAAGACGTATATGTATGTTTATGTGTGCCTATTTCCTTTTTGTGAATTTGATAAAGACGCGCGGGTGGTTCTTCAGAGCTTCAAATGCTCTTGTCTTTTCACTGTGCGTTATACTGTTTATCGGTGTACTGTTGCCACTGCTTGACCGTATACCATACGTAAGGGACGTAGTGCCGTCTGCGGATATGCTCGAGAGAATTTATCTTTTCGGAAGTCCGTCCGGAGCTATTTATATGCTTATTCCCGCCCTCCCTTTCCTTATGGCGGCGGTAGCAGGCAGTAAACCGGGAAGACGAGCTACCTATTCGGCGTATTTGTTCCTTGCGGCAGCCTGTCTTGTTTTCGGCGGGAATCCGATTGCGTTTCCCGCGATAATAACTGCCGTTGTCGTATACGTTTTGTGCTTGAATCCGAGTGCCGTCTTCGTGATCATACCTCTTTTCATGCTGAATATTGCACTTACCGGACTCGACATACCCATAATAAGTAATATTATGGCCGAGGGTGAAGAGTTCGCCGCACAGACCTTAGCGGAGAATCTGAATATTGCCTACGGAAGCATGCGTGCTCTCGGTGATTATTGGCTTACCGGTATAGGCTTCGGAAGCAATTCATTCTCAAAAATATATCCCAATTATGCATATGCGGGATTTGAAAACGCGGGTGACGCAGGAATATCTGCTATAGGGCTTTTGCTTGGCTTCGGTATCTTCGGTATCATAGTAATTGCATCGGCGGTGATATTCTTTATTCGCGAGACCTTCGGAAGGATAATCAGAATAGACGACCGAAAGGATAAGGCGTTTCTCGCCGCGTCGGTATCATCTATATGCGGATACATCGTAGCTCTTTTCTGTGATAATGTTTTTGCCGTTGATACGGTGAGTCTTTACGTCTTTATTATAATGGCTGTTTCCTCTTCCTATATGAGAATAATCGGAAATGAGGATAGGCGAAGAGCGATACAGCATCCGGACACCCCCGACCACGTGGATATGATCATTCCGGCAAAGAGTAAAAAACAATAAAGTAATACGTTATATTAACCCAATATAAAAAATGAATGCCGTAATTTGCGGCTATGGAGAGCAATATGGATACAAATGACAGACAGAAAGTCGCTTGGAACCACAGAGTAAACTGGCTCGATATCGGTATCGCTGTATTGGCGATAGTTCTTGCAGCATTTCTCGTGGTGAAATATTTTTCAGCGGGTGGAAACAGACCCGTTGCAGACGGAAAGGTAACTATCGAATATACTGTTCAGATAGATAAGCTTGACGCGGATGTTTCTCTTTCGCTTGCGGGTGGTGATGCCGTGGTAGATATGGAGTCAAAGGTCAGTCTCGGAGAGCTTGCCGCCAACCCCATGATAACTGCATACCAGGAAAATATATATAATGAGCAAAGCGGAGGCATCGAAATAGTAAATTCCGAGAAATACGTTACCGTTTATCTTACCGTTTCAGCAGTTGCCGATGAGAGTGCTTACGGATATTACGTTAACGGAGTACGCATCGCAGTAGAGTCTATGATGGATATCCGAATAGCGGGACTTGAGGCTGAAGGAAAGTGCATAGGCATTGAGATCAAATCGGGAAATCAGGAGGGCTGACGTATGAGTACCAATAATCGCAAAAAAGGCTCGTCCGGTCGCGCATCTTTTAATGCGATCGACCTTGCCATAGTTCTTCTTATAATTATATGCGGCGTCGGCATATTCTTCAGATACGATATGGAAAACAAGATATCTGCAGGAGAAGGTGATACTTATGAGGTGGAGTTTGTTTGTGAAAAGGTAAGATATACCACGGCAGATTACCTTAACGTAGGCGACACACTTTATTTCTCCGATTCGCTTTCTGTTTTTGGCAATATTCAGGGAACACTTGTTAACCGCCCGTCATTTGAAGAGGTTTCGTATGGCGGAAAGAACATAACCGCATATTATCCGCAGGATACAATGGTAGACATCACGGGTAACGTGAGTGTTACCGGCACTATGACAGAAAACGGATTTCTCGTTTCGGGAAATACTTATATCGCCCCGAACTCCGTGATAAGGGTATCCGGAAAATATGTTGATATAGAGATCAAGGTGCTGTCACTTAAAAAGATAGAGCCAAATTGATATTTGAAAGTAAAAATGTGCTTGTTTTCTTCGCAAATTTCGGTTTTATGGTGAAAATGACTATTATTTTGCTTTAAAAAGGCGAAAAAATCTAAATTCTATCTATTGATTTTTTGAACGATTTCTGTTATACTATATATGTTAACTTGTCGCTGTTTACAGCAGGACAATATTATGCTGCAATGATTTTGTGTGGTAAGGGGTAATTTATGATATCTAGAAAATTGAAAGTGACAAATAGCAGCGGATTGCATGCAAGACCGGCGACATTCTTTATTCAGAAGGCTAATTGCTACAACAGCTACGTTTGGGTTGAAAACGGTGACAGAAAGGTCAGCGCGAAGAGTTTGCTCGGTGTTCTTTCCCTCGGCATAGGTAAGGGAACAGAAATAACCATAATTGCTGACGGGCCCGACGAGGAAGCCGCTCTTGAAGGATTGTCAAGTCTTGTTGACAGCGGATTTGCAGAGTGAAATACGGTTGCATTATAAGCAGCGACCGAAAAAGGCCATGATCAAAACAGAGCCTTTGGTTTAATTACGATTACAGGGTTGTTGCGTAATATCGCAACAACCCTTTTTTGAAACTTTTTTCGGAGGAAATAATATGTCCTTGGCACAAAATCCTGTAAGGGAGGAGCTTCTTAAAAAAGCCGGTGAGCTTCCTTTGCGTCCGGGTGTATATATAATGAAGGACGAGCGCGGAAGAATAATATACGTAGGTAAGTCCAAAAAGCTCAGAAACCGTGTTTCGCAGTATTTTATGAACGGAGAAAAAACTGCTAAAAACGCTCGTATGGTTTCTCTTGTGCGTGACTTTGACTATATTCTTTGTGATACCGAGATAGAGGCACTTGCTCTCGAGAATACTCTTATAAAAAAACATTCACCGCGCTATAATATAAAGCTCAAGGATGCTAAAAGTTATCCTTATATAAAAATGACCAATGAAGAATATCCGAGATTCGTATTTACAAGAACCAGAACCGAGGATAAGGGAGGATACTTCGGGCCATATAGCGGAAGCAAGATAGCGTCCTCACTTTTGTCTGTAATATATAAGAATATCGGCATACCCTCATGTAAAAGAAGCTTTCCGCGCGATATAGGAAAGGAACGCCCTTGTATATATTATGAAATGGGACAGTGTTGCGGACTTTGTACCGGCGACGTTTCAAGAGAGGAATATACAAAGCTTTGCTCATTGGCAAGCGGTCTCCTCAAGGGTAATACGGCGAGCGTTATAGAAGAGCTTGAAAAGAAGATGTTCTCCCTGGCGGAGGAGGAGAGATATGAATCTGCTGCGGCAGTCAGAGACTCATTAAAGGTTCTCAGAGAGATAGAGACCAATCAGAAGGTCCTCGCTTCTCCTGACGAAAATATCGACGTCGTGGGTGTTGCCAAAGGCGAGTCTCTCTTCGGTGTAGCTATATTTATAATAAGGAACGGTGCACTTACCGATAAGCGTGAGTTTGTCTTCACGGCGGACAGTATAGTCGATGATTCGGCTCTTATATCCTTCCTTTGCGATCAGTATTCGAATAAAGAACTCGTTCCGAAAAACGTGCTTCTTTCGTTTACACCGGAGGAAGAAGAGCTTGAGCTTTTTAAAAGCTATCTTAACACGCTCTGCAAAAGGAAGGTTAATGTCAAGGTTCCGGCACGCGGTGATAAGCATAAGCTTTGCATAATGGTAGAGGATAATATAAAAGAAAAGGTACTCGATACCGAAAAGAAAAACTATTCCGCTGAGGAGCTTTTGTGTGAGCTTGCGTCGATCCTCGGAACAGAAAGTATTCCGAGCAGGATAGAGGCTTGGGATATATCCAACCTATCTTACGAGAATATCACAGCAGGAATGATAACACTCGAAAATGCAGAATTTAAAAAGAGCGATTACAGGATATTCAAAATAAAAAACGTATCCGGTGCGGATGATTACTCATCTATGCGCGAGGCGGTAAAAAGACGCTTTTCACACCTTTCGGATGAAGATCCTTCTTTCGCGGAAATGCCGGATCTTGTTCTGCTTGACGGGGGAAAGGGCCACGTGAGCACCGTTTGTGATGCGCTCCTTGAAATGCATATATCCGTGCCCGTCTTCGGTATGGTAAAGGACGATTTTCACAGAACGCGCGCACTGTGTACCGAGAACGAGGAGATAAGCATAGACAATAACAGAAAAATATATAATTTTATATATAAGATACAGGAAGAGGTCCACAGATTCACCGTTTCGCGTATGATGGGCGCCAAGCTACGTACGCTTACAAGCTCTGTGCTCTGCGAGATAGACGGAATAGGCAAGACCAAGGCCAAAATACTTCTCGAGCATTTCGGAAGTGTAAACGAAATAGCGGAGGCCTCTATAGATGATCTTAAGAATGTCAAGGGAATATCATCTTCAAATGCTGAGAAAATATATGACAGATTCCACGGAGAAGAAAAATGATGAGAATAATAAGCGGCAAAGCAAGAGGAACCAAGCTTAAAACACTTGAGGGGGAAAATACAAGACCTACTCTTGAACGTGTGAAAGAGGCACTCTTCTCAATGATACAATGGGATATAGGCGACTCACTTGTGCTCGATCTTTTTGCAGGATCAGGTCAGCTTGCGCTTGAAGCACTCAGCCGAGGAGCCGCCGGTGCAGATCTCGTGGACAGATCGCCAGAGGCTGTAAAAATAATAAAAGAGAATATACAAAAAACACATTGTGAGTCGTCCGCTTCAGTGATATGTAAGGACTTTAGGGCCTTTCTCGCGACTGCGAAAAGAAAATACGATCTCGTTTTTCTTGATCCGCCGTATGCGGCAGAAATGATTTTATCTTCGATAGACATTCTTGTAAAAAACGATCTGCTTTCCGAGTCGGCGGTAGTCGTATGCGAGATATCGGCTGAAGACACGAACACGGAAAAAGCAATTCTTTCATCATTTGAGGATATACTGAGCGTCAGAAAAAACAGTGTCTACGCCAGATCCAGAATAATCATTCTGGACCGCGTATGCAGTTCTGAAGAATAAAAAGAAAGCGAGATGTTATTTCAATGAAAACAGCACTTATACCGGGAAGCTTTGACCCTATGACGGTCGGGCATGCGGATATTATCGAAAGAACGGCAAAAATATTCGACAGCGTAGTCGTTGCGGTGATGATAAACGAAAATAAAAGGTATTCTTTTTCAATCGAAGAGAGGCAAAGAATAGCCGAGCTTTCTGTAGCGCATCTTGAAAACGTCAGAGTAGTTTCGTACACCGGTTGGCTTTATGAGCTTTTTGATATTGTTGGAGCCGATGTTATAGTTAAAGGCATACGCAATGCAAACGATCTGGAATATGAAAATTCAATGGCAGCGTTCAATATTGATAAAAACCCAAGAGCGCACACTCTTTATATTCCTTCAAGCGAAACTCTTTCCGATGTCTCGTCAACGATCTTCAGAAACACCGAGGACAAGATCGAGGCAGTAGAAAAGTATATATGCCAAAACGCAAGGAGCTACGTCCTCGGGTTGATAAAGGAAGATAAATAATAAAACTTTTAATTTAAGTTGTCCTTCGGCGGGTATATTTTACCCGCCCCTTTAATATATTGTAGGGAAAACAGTTTCGGAGGGTAAATTAAATGAATGAACGATCAATTTATCGCGATATAGCTGCTCGTACCGGCGGAGATATATACGTAGGTGTGGTAGGACCGGTCCGCAGCGGGAAGAGTACGTTTATAAAGAAGTTTATGGAGGAGCTGGTCCTTCCGAACATAGCGGAAGGTTATTCGCGTGAACGCGCAGTGGATGAGCTTCCTCAATCAGCTGCAGGTAAAACGGTAATGACTACCGAGCCGAAGTTTGTACCCGAGGAAGGTATAAAAATAAAAATAGACGATCAGAGCACTGCAATGAACGTTCGCCTTGTTGATTGTGTCGGATATATGCACAGAGATGCATTGGGCTCTACAGAAAACGGAAATCCGAGAATGGTCAAAACACCGTGGAGCGAGGAGGAAATGGAGTTTTCGGCGGCTGCCGAATTCGGAACGCGCAAGGTGATCAGAGAACACTCCACTATCGGAATAGTTGTAACTACAGACGGAAGCATCGGTGAAATACCGCGCGATAGCTATGAGGAAGCCGAAAAGAGAGTTCTTGAAGAAATGAAAGCCTCGGGTAAACCGTTTGCTATCATATTGAATTCTTCTGATCCTATGTCGGATAAAGCCGAGAAGCTCGCGATAGAGCTCGAGAAAAGCTACGCTGCACCGGTTGCACTCGTTAACGTTCTGAGAATAAACGCGGAGGATATAAGGCATATACTTGGGCTCGTCCTTGACAGATTTCCCGTAACCGAGGTGAAGCTGAGGCTTCCCGAATGGCTCAGCGTTCTTGATGAGAATCACCCTGTTCGTGCTTCTCTTACCGAGTCGATCCGCGAGGCGGCGGGAAATGCTGAAAACGTCGGGAACGTTTCTGAGTCATTTTTCGGTATGCAGGGCAATGAATATGTTAAAAGGGTTATTCCCATGAATATAAATATGGGGGACGGAAGTGCGGAGTTTGCGGTGGAGCTTGTTGACGGCCTTTACTATAGCGTGATAAAAGAACTTACCGGATTTGAAGTTGAAAATGAAAGAGAGATGCTTTCGCTGCTTTCAAGAATGGCAGAGGTAAACGCAGAATACGAAAAGATCAAGGACGCTCTCGATATGGCAAATGAAGTAGGATACGGTATCGTTATGCCGGGTGTTGAAGACCTCAAGCTTGAAGAACCGCAGATCACAAAGGGCGGGGCAGGAAATTTCGGGCTTAAACTCAAGGCCTCAGCTCAGTCAATACATATGATCCGCGCAAATATCGAAACAGAGATAAACCCTATAGTCGGAACAGAGCAACAGTCACAAGAGCTTGTAAACCATTTGATGAGCGAGCTTGAGGATGATCCGAAACGCATATGGGAGTCAAATATGTTCGGAAAGAGCCTTTACGAGCTTGTAAACGAAGGTCTTCACTCAAAGCTTGAGCATATGCCGGATGAGTCAAGACAAAAGCTTTCCGAAACACTTGAGCGAGTTATCAACGAGGGAAGCGGCGGCTTGATCTGTATAATTCTCTGAAAACAGATAGTAAAATAACCCCGAATGCAAGATGCACGGTGCTCTGTTGTGCATCTTGCACAATTTTCGAGGGCAAAAACTGTGCACATTGACAGAGCGGCTAAAGTTAAAAAAGTTTCGGAAAAAGGGTTGACAAACAGAGATGAAAGTGGTATAATATTAG
>SVRJ01000049.1 GCA_015064885.1 Oscillospiraceae bacterium | reverse complement strand
ACGAGTTCTATCCGTTCACCGCAAGTCTGCTGCCGACAGCTAAAGGTAGCCGTGTTCTTGATTTAGGCTGTGGTACGGGTTTGGAGCTGGAAAAATATTTTCCGCTCTGTCCGTCAGCAAGGGTGACCGGCATTGACCTGTCCGAGGCAATGCTGAATGCGCTGAAAAAGAAATTCACGGATAAGGACATCACGTTGATCGTCGGCTCATATTTCGACGTTCCGCTGGGTGAGAACGTCTTTGACGCCGCCGTTTCCGTGGAAAGCTTGCACCACTTCACAAAGGACGAAAAGATCCCACTTTATAAGAAACTGCACACCGCGCTGAGGGCGAACGGCTACTTGATTCTGACCGATTATTTTGCTGCCACCGATGATGAGGAACAGACGCACCGAAATAACCTGAACGAATTGAAAGCGGAGCAGGGAATCCGCGATGACGAGTTTTATCACTATGATACGCCGCTCACCGTACAGCACGAAACCGAAGCACTGCTTGAGGCTGGATTTGCATCGGTTGAGGTGCTCAATAATTGGGGAGCGACGTATACGATCAAGGCGGTTAAATGATTTCATTTGATTCAGGTACAGAGGATATTGCTATGATTTTAGAAACAGAACGCCTCACCCTTCGCCCGTGGCGCGAGAGTGACGCAGAGGATCTATACACATACGCAAGCGACCCCGAGGTAGGCCCACCTGCCGGATGGCCGCCCCACACGAGCGTGGAGAATAGCCGCGAGATCATTCGCACGGTGCTCTCCGCGCCCGAGACCTATGCCGTGTGCCTAAAGGAAAACGGCAAACCGATCGGCAGTATCGGCTTTCACCGCAACGACCTTGCCCAAGCGGACGATGAATACGAGCTTGGTTATTGGATCGGCAAGCCCTTCTGGGGGCAGGGACTCATTCCCGAAGCCGCGCGTGAGATGCTCCGCTATGCGTTCGAGGATCTCGGGATGAGCCGTATCTGGTGCGGCTATTACGACGGCAACGAGAAAAGCCGCCGCGTGCAGGAAAAGCTCGGCTTCGTCTATCAGCGCAAAACAGAGGGGATAGAAGTGTCACTGCTCGGCGAGATCCGCACGGGGCACTCGAACCTTATGACAAAAGAGCGTTGGCAGAAGGTTAGCCTGTTCCGCCAGCAGAAGAAGCTACTCGACACATTCCTTGACAACGGCGCGATCTCTCGGGCGCAGTATGACAAGAGTCTCGGAGATCTGCGCAAACTAATGGAAACGCACGGAGTTGAATAAACAAAAAGGTACGAAAATGAAGATTGAAAACAACGTTCTGAAGCACTATCTGAAAAATGTATATTTCATCACCGGAACTGCATACGCCGGCAAGTCCACCACAGTGAAGATGCTGGCGGACAAGTACGGCATGGTGTGCTGCGGTGAGAATTATCACATGGCTGTGTCCGAGTCCGTGGCAACACCCGAAACGCATCCCGATCTCTGCTACAACAAGAGCCTCTCCGATTGGCGAGAGTTTGTCACCCGCACGCCCGAGGAATACGAGCGGTGGATGTATGCCGTCGGTCGCGAAGCGGCAGAGTTTGAAATAGCGGAACTGATCGCCATATCGCAAGACAAGAAGGTGATAGTGGATACAAATATTCCTCTTGATATTCTCAAGGAAATCTCCGATTACGATCACGTCGCAGTCATGCTATCGCCGCAGTCTATGAGTGTGGATCGCTTCTTTGACCGCGCAGATCCCGAAAAGCAGTTTCTTCTCGGCGTGATCGACAGCTGTGACGATCCCGAGAACGTTATGGAAAACTATCGCAAGGGTCTGGAACTTATCAACAGCAAAGAACACTACGACGAATACGCAAACAGCGGCTTTTTCACGGTCGTGCGCGAGGACAACGGCACGGATACGAGAGAGCAGGTTTGCGATGTGATCGCCAAGCATTTTGGACTTATGGAGTGAAGATATGATTAAAGAACTAATGCACGATCCCATCTTCCTTGCAGGAAAGTCGGAGATCGCAACAAAAGAAGATTTACAGGTCGCACAGGACTTGCTTGATACGCTGATGGCGCACAGAGAAACCTGTGTCGGCATGGCAGCCAATATGATTGGTATACGCAAGCACATGATACTCTGTAACAGCACAGAAGGAGATAGAGCATGAAAAAACTGATACCGATATTATTATCCGCGCTGATGTTTACCGGATGCGCGAGTACAAGCAATGATCAGAGAAATACCTACCGCAGCATTACCATGGACGAGGCGGTGACCATGATGGCAGAGGAGAGCGGCTATATTATTCTCGACGTGCGCCGTCCCGATGAGTTTGCCTCAGGGCATATTCCGAACGCCATCAACGTGCCCAATGAATCCATTGGTACTTCCGAGATTCCCGAACTGCCCGACAAGAACCAGCTGATCATGGTGTACTGCCGTAGCGGTCGGCGGAGTAAAGAGGCGTCGGGAAAGCTGGTCAAGCTGGGCTACACGAACATCGTGGAATTTGGCGGGATCCTTGATTGGAAGGGCGAGACGGTTACGGGTCAATAATAACACAGCAGTAGACTAAAGAAAAGGGATTTTGAAATGGGAAAGAAAATTAAAGCATTAGAAATTGATGTGGCCAAAAGAAAAGAGAAACTGACGGCGTACCATGCCTATGCTCCCGATGAAATGTTTCACCATAAAGGACAAGATTTATTTTCAGTTTTGGATTTTTGGCGTTATGCCTACGGTCAGTTAGAAGGTTTATCCGATACGTTGGCTGAATTCTTTGTGGCAAAAGCACTTGGAATTGAAAAAGCAGAAAACGTGAATTACTGGACTGCTTACGATATGGCGTACCGAAACAAAAGAATCGAAGTAAAAGCAACGAGCTATGTCCATCCTTGGAATACAAGCGTTTCAAAGGTCAGAACCTTTTCCATTGAACCCACAAATAATAGTTATTGGGGAAATTCAGCTGAAGGAGTCAATGGCGGTAAAAAGCTGTCTCGCCAGTCGGAAGTATACGTGTTTTGCCTAAACAGCAATATGGATATTCATAATAATGACCCATTGAATGTGGACGATTGGATATTCTATGTGGTTCCTACTTTTGAAATCAATATTTACTGCAAGGAAAATCCGAATCAGAAAAAAATATCTCTGAATGTCGTAAGACGCTTGGCGAAAAACGGAGTTGCTTTTCATGAATTAAGGAATGCCGTAGATGCCGCGATTGGGAAGTCTGATAATTATTACGAGGAATTATAATTATATGCTTACCTATGCATACATATCAAAAGGAAAATTCGGATTAGTTGAAAATCCAAGCCAAGAATACAGCACGAGAGGGATGCCGTCGTCAAGGTCACGTTTGCAAGCACCTGTTCGAGTGATCTGCATATATAGATCAATTGATAAATAAGAATTTGGTGGATATTATTTATTGAAAATTATAAAAGGAGAGACTATGAAAATCATAATTATAGGTGGGGTTGCAGGTGGAGCAACCGCCGCGGCAAGAATAAGAAGACTAGACGAAAATGCAGAGATCATCATTTTTGAGCGCTCGGGTTATATTTCATACGCAAACTGTGGTTTGCCGTATTATGTCGGCGGTGTTATCGAAGATAAAGAAGATTTGACGTTGCAGACTCCCGAAGGCTTTTATCGGCGTTTTAGGATCAAAGCCAAGGTATGCCACGAGGTAACCGACATTGACGCAAAAAACAAAACCGTTTCCATAATCGACCTGAAAACGGGAACGCGCTTTAAGGAAAGCTATGATAAGCTTATTTTATCCCCCGGTGCAAGGCCTATTTTGCCCGATTTCTATACGGAAAACGAAAGAACATTTACGCTTAGAACGGTAGAGGATACTCTGAAGATCCGTGCATTTATAGAGCAAGAGCAGCCCAAAACAGCGGTCGTGGTCGGCGGCGGATTTATCGGTCTTGAAATGGCGGAAAATCTTACTGAGCTTGGGATCAAAACGACGATCATTCAGCGCGGTGATCATCTTTTGCCTACGGTTGACTGTGATATGGCGTCGTTCATTCACGCAAACTTCCGTTCACGCGGAGTACAGCTCTTACTGAACAGCAGCACCGAAAAAATGAGTATGGCAGACGACAAGGTCCTGCTTAAGCTTACCGGCGGACAGCAGATCAGCGCGGATATGGTCGTGCTTGCGGTTGGTGTTCTTCCGGAAAATACTCTTGCGAAAAAGGCAGGACTGGAGCTTGGCTTAAAGGGGGCGATCAAGGTAAACGAAAAAATGGAAACCTCTGTTCCCGATATCTACGCGGTGGGAGATGCCGTGCAGATAAAACACTTTATCACTGAGCAGGACGCGGTCATTTCGTTAGCCGGACCTGCGAATAAGCAGGGGCGTATAGTTGCCGATAATATTTGCGGACTTAGCAGCGAATACAAGGGCTCACAGGGCTCGTCCGTTATAAAGCTCTTTGATATGACGGTGGCAACTACGGGTATTAACGAACAGCAAGCTAAGGCAAGCGGATACGAATACGAAAAGGTAATTTTAACGCAAAATTCACACGCGGGTTATTATCCGAACGCAACGGCAATGACGCTGAAGCTGATTTTTGAAAAGGAAAGCTTTAAGATCTTAGGCGCGCAGATCGTCGGTTACGATGGCGTGGATAAACGCATTGACGTGATTGCAACGGCAATCCGCGCGAGCCTCGGTGCTGACGAGCTGAAGGATCTGGATCTTGCGTACGCTCCGCCGTATTCTTCTGCCAAAGACCCTGTGAATATGGCAGGTTTCGTTGCCGAAAACATCAAAAACGGTGTGGTAAAGCAGTTTTATTATGAAGATATTTCATCTTTGCGTGAAAGAGAGGATGTAATTTTGCTTGACACTCGCACTCCTTTTGAGTATATTCGAGGTCGTGCTGACGGATTTATCAATATTCCGCTTGATGATTTAAGGGAGCGCGTAGGTGAGCTTGATAGATCCAAAAAAATCTATGTTATGTGCCAAAGCGGACTTCGCAGCTATTTGGCAACACGTATCTTAATGCAAAACGGCTTTGATGCGTATAACTTCGCAGGTGGCTTTAGATTATATAGCAGTATAAAAAACGAAGAAGAGTTATCTAACAGGTGCTACTCTTGCGGTATGGAAAAAAGATAAATAATGATCCGTTGGAGAAACGATATGAAACCAAAGAATGTTCTGATCGTTGTTAAGATATATAGAGATCGAGACGATTCTATGATTCAGACGGTATTTTAATTGAAGTAGCTTACGCATTTATTGAAACATAAACAAGGTCCAATTTATCGAAGAATAGAATTTTCACTTCCGCGTAAAACGAACGTGCGATTTTTACTCTTTTTATAACGGGAAATGTGCAAGACTCTTTGGGCAGTCAAACACATAAAGATCCACCCCGGGCTTGTTCAACCCTCAGAGCAGGAAAGAACAATCCCGTTCTTTATATTGCGAAAGCGCGAGATATCAAGTGAGGGAAAATAAAAGACCCGCAGATCTTTGCGGGTGGTTTTACTTTGCAATTAACGGTTTTTCCTTTTGTAATGCAGTGACTGAGAGAGCGCCTGTTTGCAATGGCTTAAAATAAAATCAGCCTTTTCGAGTCTTATATCACGGTGCAGATCTGCATATCTGTTTTCTCTGTTTGTATTATTTATCGATCTTCATTCCCTTTTCTTTTAAATACGCCTCAAGTAAACGCTTACCGTTTGACAGTCTTGAATACACGGTTGACGGAGCCCGCTTTGTTATTTTTGCTATTTGTTCAACGCTCAGCTTCTCTACGTAGCGCAGATAAAGCGTTGAGTTATATGGCTCGGGGAGAGAGCGTATAGCGTCTTTTATGAATTCGTTTTCCTCATGGATATTTATTCTTTCAAGCCATTCTTCATCCGAACATGCGTTGCTGTCGCCAAACTCCGCTATAAACTCCTCGCGAACGTAATAGTCGTATATTTCACGGTTAAGTATAGTATACACGTATGCTCTTATCTCATCATAGGGACGGGTGAAATCTATGTCTTTTATATTCAGGGCTATTATAGCCAGGGTATTGTATACTATATCCTCGGTATCTTCTCTTAGGCTATGTATTTTTTCTTCATAAACGCGCTGAAGCTTGATCGACGTATAATTGAGCAGCTCTTGTTCGAAATTTTCGTATATATAATATATTCTGTCATGATATTTTTGTTCCGAAATACTGAGCAGAAACGATAACATGTCTTATCCTCCATTATTGTAAATGATAGAACGCCTATTATTATACCACATTATTTTGGAATTGTCAACGCTTTTCCTACAGAGAGTGGGAAAATAGGAGATAATATCGGATAATATCGGATAATATCGGATATTTGCGAGCTTGTAATCATAACGGTAGACTATGATAATGATCTTATACTTGGCGTTGGCGCCGTATTGCTCGCGAAAGTGTATAGCTTTGCGCTTTGACACACTTGACACGCCCTGCTCTATATGGTATAATTAATATAGCAAAAACGGTTACCTATGAGAAATGCAAGAAGATGCAGCCGTTTAAAAAGACGTTTTGGCGGATGGAATAAACGAGGTATCCGAAAGCAACGTCCTGCCGATCAGACGCGCGGGCAATATGATTGGTTTTATTAGTTGAATACAGGTGCGGGAGGAGAAAATGAGGTTTTATCAAAAGTGGACGGGAATACGTATTTCGGACGGTAAAAAAAGCGAAGAGTTCTGTGCTTTTGTTCCGGGGAATATTCAGTATGATTACGGTAAATACGTCGGTTTCGGCGACCCTATGTACGGTGAGAATTGCAAAAAGTATGAGGCACTGGAAAACGACTCATGGGCATACGTTACAAGGCTCAGCTATGAAAGAAAGGGTAGTGAGAGCGTATGGTTTGTGAGTGAGGGCGTAGATTATAAATACGACGTTCTTATTAACAATGAGAAGATATATTCCTACGAGGGAATGTTTAAGCCCTTTGAGCTCGACGTTACCGACCTTATCACGGGAGATGACGAGCTTTGCGTATTTATTTATCCTCACCCCAAGCGCGAGGGCGCGGCGGAGGGGCACAGAGATCAGGCGGATGCATCATGCAAGCCTCCCGTTTGCTATGGCTGGGACTGGAATCCCAGACTCCTTATATCGGGTATGTGGCAGGAAGCATATATAGAAACAAGAACTGCCGACTATATATTTAAGTGTGAGCCTTCCTACTCTTTGAACGAGGCAATGGACAGAGCGACCGTGTCCTTCGATATAGAATGCAGCACCGGGTGTAAGGTCAATTTCTATGACGCTGAAGACAATTTGCTTTATAGCGGTGACGGCAAGAGTTTTGAGCTTGAAAACATCAAGCTTTGGTGGTGCAACGGTCAGGGCGAGCCTTATCTTTATAAATGGACGGTCGAGAACGCAGTCAATAAAAAAAGCGGAACGCTTGGCTTCCGTAAGGTCAGATTGCTCCGAAATATAGGGACTCACGACCCTGCAGGCTTCCCGAAGTCCAGATACCCCGCTCCGTTTACTATCGAGCTTAACGGCAGACGTATATTTATGAAGGGCTCAAATTTCGTAAACCCCGATATATTCTGGGGACACATTGACGAAAAACGCTACGAAGAGCTTGTCGATCTTGCCGTAAACGCAAATATGAATATATTCCGCCTTTGGGGAGGAGCGTCCTTCTGCAAAAAGGAATTTTACGATATATGCGACAAAAAGGGAATAATGGTATGGCAGGAGTTTATGCTCGCTTGCAACTCCTATCCTAATGACGACGGTTATTTGTCTGTGCTTGAGAGCGAGGCCGCGGCAATGATAAAGGCTCTCCGTCTCCACGCCTCTGTAGTTCTCTGGAGCGGAGGAAACGAGTTGTTCAACAGTTGGTCGGGAATGAGCGACCAATCTCTGCCGCTCAGACTTCTCGGAAGTTTATGTTATACGTATGATAAGCACACACCGTACATTATGACCTCTCCTCTTGAGGGAATGGGACACGGAGGATATAAGTTCCTCGACGAAAGAGAGGAATGGAGAGACGTTCTCCAAATTTTCCGGTCGGCAAGCTGCACTGCATATACCGAGTTCGGAGTGCCGTCAATAACCTCATACGAGTCACTGAAAAAGATAATTCCAAGCGAGGACATATCCGAGATAACAGAAGCCCCTTCCTGGAAGCTCCACCACGCCATAGGTGCATGGAGACCCGAATCTCACGCTTGTCTTGAAACACTTAAGCGTTATTTCGGCAAGGAAGGAACTGTAGAGGAGAGGATCAAGCAGTCCGAATGGTTACAGTCAGAGGGGCTTAAGGCAATATTTGAAGAGGCAAGAAGACAGTGGCCAAAATGCAGCGCGGCACTTAACTGGTGCTTTAACGAGCCATGGATCACTGCGGCAAATCTCAGCATAGTCCGCTATCCCGCAGTACCAACCCCCGGTTACTTTGCGGTAAAGAATGCTCTTCGCCCTTCGCTTTTCAGTGCAAGAATACCTCGCTTTGATTGGAGATCGGGCGACAGATTTACCGCAGAGATCTGGCTGCTTAACGATAGCAATAAAGAAATTTTCGGATCGGTCGAGGTCATCCTCCTGATAGGAGATAAGGAAGTCCCCCTTCTTAAATGGGAAAACGCAACGGCAGATGCACGTACAAACACAGAGGGCGCAAGCGTATGCTGTACGCTTCCCGCGGTTGATGTCGACAGTATTACGCTGATACTGAAAGCAGACAACGGTATGGAGAACGAATATAAGCTGCTCTACGAAAGAAAGAAAACGGTATACGCCCCCAAAGGAATGAATATGTAATTGCCGAGAATATCAATATTATCCGAACCGATCTTACTGCAGCAGATCCAAATTAACGAAAGGACCTATCATGATATACTTACAAACTTTTTCGCTTCCGACAAGAGAAGCTGAGGAAAATTATTTTTCAAGTAGCCTTAAAGCAAAAAGAACCTGCTATACCACAAACTATCCTTTCGGATTGTTCAGATACCGCGAGATGCCGGAGTTCTATTTTTCGGATATAACAGTGTTCTGCGGAAATAACGGAAGCGGAAAGAGCAGTATTCTGAACGTCATTGCCGAGAAAACAAAGCTTGAGCGAACGGCTCCGTTCAATCGCTCGGATTTTTTTGAGGACTACGTGTCTTTGTGCGACTATCAGCTTGACAGGGAGATCCCTAAGGAAAGCAAGATCATTACAAGTGACGGCGTTTTTGAAAAGGTGCTTGACATTCGTCGCATAAATGACGGCATAGACAGCAAAAGATCCGATCTCATCGACGAATATATTGCCGAAAACAGTCCGAATGCCGCTCCAAATCTTTTACAAGGACTCGACGACTATGACAGATGGAAGCGTGTAAGCCATATGCGAAACAAAAATCGCAGCCAATCCCGTTTCTTAAAAGAAAATTTAATGCGGAATATTCAGGAGCGATCAAACGGTGAGAGCGCACTGTCGTATTTTGTCGACGCAATACAGGAGAATGCACTGTATCTTCTTGATGAGCCGGAAAACAGCCTTTCTCCGCAAAATCAACTTCGTCTCAAGTACTTTATCGAGGATTCTGTAAGAAGCTTTGGGTGTCAGTTCGTTATTTCAACACACTCTCCATTCCTTCTTTCTCTTAAAGGTGCGCTCATCTACAATATAGATGAAACACCGCCCGCAGAGAGAAGATGGACCGAGCTCGAATGTGTTAAGGTGTACCACGATTTCTTTAAAGAGCAAGAAGATAAATTTAATAAGTAACGGGAAGAGAATAATAAATATCAAGGAGGCGTAAAATGAAGATCGATCCTGATATATTAGGTAGAAATATATTCAGCTTTTGTGTCAGTATCAAAAGCGGGCTTGTACTCCAAAGCAGGGAGAACAAGCCCGTTTGTTATAATTCCGCAGGATTTTATCGGCCGTGCAAAAAACAAGAACAGCAACAGCGAGTTGCTTGCAAAGTGGTGCGGAGTGTGGTATAATAATATCAACAAAGCACGGAAGGGGAATGCATATGGAAACAAAGAACGTAATATATGAGCTCAGAACAAGAATGGGACTCTCGCAGGAGGAGCTTGCTGAGAGAGTGTACGTAACGCGTCAGGCGGTCAGTCGGTGGGAGACGGGAGAGACAACGCCCAATACCGAGACACTGAAGCTGCTTTCAAAGCTTTTTGACGTATCGATCAACACGTTGCTCGGGTCACCGAGAAAGCTGATCTGTCAATGCTGCGGAATGCCGCTTGAGGACGAGAACATAAGCCGCGAGAAGGACGGATTATTTAACGAGGAGTATTGCAAGTGGTGCTATTCCGACGGTAACTTCTGCTATTCGAGCCTCGAGGAGCTGACAGATTTTTTGGTGAAGCATATGTCGAGCGAGGCTTGGCCTGAGGATCAGGCGAGGGAGTATTTTGAAAAGCAGCTCCCCACGCTCAACTATTGGAAGAGATACGCAGAGCTTGGTTCTGACGGTGAATTCGCACAATTTAAGCAACAGATAATAAAAGAACTCAATGAGCTGAATATTGAGGGAATGCCAAAGGTTACGACCTTGAATTTCCTTGTCGGTGGATATGTAAATATGGAATACACTCTGCCAAACGGAAACAGGGTGAAATTCCTTGACGATAACGCTACGTATCTTTGCACTCAGCTTGAATGCGAATTCGGCGGAGAAAGATGCTTCGGAGTTGCCGCGAGTATGGACTTTTTGCTTGTTTGTACTTATGAAATGAACGGCGAGAATCCGGAGCTTGTGATATACAAAAAAAGATAAAAGTATGCCGATAGGGAGATCACATCCTTATCGGCAATAATTTTTAATTTCAGTTGATCCTCACGTATCCCGACTGCTCGATCAGACTCTGTCCTGCCCGTTCCACGTAAGCGGAAGCGGAAACCATCTCAGTGCAGTATCGCTTGCCTCCGCAGTGGCCTCGGGAGGAAGAGGACCGAAGATGTATCTTGCCGCCCGCAGAGAGAAGATGGACCGAGCTCGAATGTGTGAAGGTGTACTACGACTTTTTCAAGGAGCAGGGGGATAAGTTTGACTGAAAGCGAGGTGGATATAATCATGAAAGAGGTATCGTTTGAACAGCTTTTGGAGCAATTTATTGACGGTGTGGAGAAGACTATGAACATCGATTATGCGAAGGCGAGCTCTGTAAGAAGGAATAATCGCGGAGTTGACCAATACAGAAAAGCGGCGAAGGATATAGATGAGTTGTATCCCGAGCGCTTGGATGAGTTCGCACAGCTTTTGAATGCACCAAGCCTTAAGATTCGGATATGCTGTGCAGTATGTCTTGCAGGTCTTACACGGTGCAGGCGCGAAACTTATGATAAGGCGATATTCACTGTCGAAGAATACGTTAAAAGCGATGAGTGTACAGAGAAGTTGGGATTTGGTGTCTGGCTTTCCGAGCATAGAAAGTAAAAAAGGAGCTGTCTTGTAAAGGCGGCTCCTTTTTGTTTGGGGATAATTATACGGACGGTGGGGTATCAGATGAATAAGCTATGTGTGGAGGCTTTTTTGGCAATATTTACATAAAATTAACAATATTTTTCAAAAAATATATTGATAAAAAAAGCGAGGGGGGTATAATATTTCTAGGTCCAAAGCACAGTACTTTTGGAAGCAAATCAAACGAAAGAAAGGATATTTCCATCATGAAAAAGAGAATTTTGTCGATTGCGCTTGCAGTGGTTATGGTTGTTTCATTGATTCCGTTTTCACTTCTTGCGGTTGGTGCAGACGATGCGAGCATGACTTTTACAGCGGATAAGCTTTATAAGTCGGATAAGTTTCTTGAGGCTGAGCCAAACACTTTTGAGTTTGTTGTAAGGCTGCCCGAGGGGTATACCGGTCGTCCCGGAGTTATTTACAGTAACTACGAAAAAAAGGCTGATAACGCAGTTTGTATTCAAATACAGGGCAACGCTACCATACAGCTTTACTATCAGATGAAGGACAGCAATCCCGTCAAGTATATCTTTGAAAATGCGCCGATAAATACGGGCGAGTGGGTACACGTTGCTGTTGTCCGCGACGAGGTAGCAGGAAACGTCAGATGCTATATTAACGGAGAATTTTATCAGACAAGCACGGTGGCTATGGAGGAGTACGGTTATCTCACATCCACCCAAGACCTCAAGGGTATGTGTGTTGGCGGTGATTACAGATCCGGCAACACCTACTACTTCAAATGTGAGCTGAAGGAGATTGCAATTTATTCGGATGTCCGAACTCCCGATGAAATCAAGGAGGACTTTGCAGGAATAAAGAAAACAAACGATAATCTTCTTGTATGGTTCCAGCCTGAGGCCGGAATGACGAATGAGATTCCCGATCTTTCGGGTAACGGATATACCGCCAGAACAGGTGAGGCTCCGGAGCCGGACGCTCAGGAAGGTATGAGTTTTAACGTAAATGACATATACAGATCCGCAAAATTCCTTGAAGCGGCACCCAACACCTTCGAATTTACGGTAAAATTGCCTAAGGGATATACCGATCGACCGGGTGTCATTTTCAGCAACTACGAAGGCCCCGAGAAAACATATGACCGTGCTATTTGCCTCCAATTACAGGCAAACGGAACGGTACAGCTCTATTACGAAACAAAGGGAAACAGCAACGTAAAGTACGTTTTCAAAAATCTTGATATATGCACGGGAGATTGGGTTCATATTGCGGTAGTACGCGATGAAGCGGCGGGAAAGGTCAGATGCTACCTCAACGGTACTCTTGCAGAAGAAATTACGACCACCGTTGCGCCTTACGGTTATCTGACCTCTAAAGATGCACTCAAACCTATGTGCATAGGCGGAGATTACAGATCGAATAACAGATATTACTTCCGTTGCGAGCTGAAGGAGCTTGTTGTTTATTCCGATGTCAGAACGGCAGATGAGATCAAGGCAGACATTGGGGAAACAAATAAGACAAACGATAATCTTCTCGCTTGGTACAAGCTTTCCCCCAATCAAACATCTGTGGAGGACCTCAGCGGAAACGGTTATGATGCTTCTATCGCTAAAGAGGATCTCGATGCCCCCTCATGGAGCGAAACTACCACTCCGGTAACCGATTTTGCATACTCATTTGCTGTTGTCGGAGACACTCAGCACGTTACGGAAAGCAATCCGCAAAACCTTGCAAAGATCTATCAGTGGTTGCTTGATAACCAAGAGAGTAAGAAGATAAAGCACGTGTTGGGGCTTGGAGATATCACAAATTCCAACGCAACGACTCAGTGGGAAACCGCCAAAAAGGCTATCTCTCTTCTCGACGGCAAGCTCCCGTACATCCTCATCAGAGGAAACCATGATAACAGCGCAAATATGAATAAATATCTCGGCACGCCCGCTTACTACGAGCAGCTTGCATCCACGGGTGATAGCGGAGTCTTTGAAGATGGCAAATTTGATAATTCGTATACCACTCTTACCGTCGGAGGTCACAAATATCTTATTATGGGACTTGACTTCGGTGCGAAGGATAACGTTCTTGAGTGGGCAAACAATGTTGTCAGCAAGTATCCCGACCATAAGGTTATAGTTCTGACACACGGATACCTTACCAATACGGGTGAGAGGCTTGATACCGGTGTTAAGGCTTGTCCTTCATCATATGATTCAACACTGAATGATGCTGATGATATGTGGGATAAGTTTCTTTCACGCCACAAGAATATCTTCCTTGTGCTTTCGGGACATAAGGCAGCTGATGATATCGTTGCTGTTCAGCACATTGGTGTGAACGGTAATACTGTGACAGAGTTTCTCATCAATCCTCAAACACTTGACCTGAAGTATAAAGGCATAGGTGGTCTCGGATTGGTTGCAATGTTCTACATATCCGAGGACGGAAATACAATTTCTGTTCAGTACTACTCAACTATACACGACAAATTCTACGGAAATAAGAGTCAATTCACCTTTGAAAGCAATGTGGATAAGTCGGGCATTGATCAGAACATTGAAAAGATAGAGAAAGATTATGGTGATTCCTCAAAGTATACAAAGGAATCATACGATGCGCTCACAGACGTGCTTAAGGATGCTGATACCTTCCGCAACACTATCGTAACTCAGGCAGAGGTTGACGCATACGTTGCAAAGCTGAAAGCAGCAATAGACAGGCTTGTCCTCATATCGGGTGGAGATGAAACAACCGGTACTGAAACACCTCCGGAAACACAGCCCATTCCCGGAGGAGCCGAGATAGGTGATGGTTTGTACATTATAGTTCCTGTTCTCATTACGGTGTTGCTTATATCAGCATATTTCATTTTTGCGATCAGCGTGAAAGCCAAAAAGAGAGCTCAATAACAAATGTCTTATGAGTCTTATACAATGCAGCTGTAAAACGTATGATAAGGCGATATTCACTGTCGAAGAATACGTTAAAAGCGATGAGTGTACAGAGAAGTTGGGATTTGGTGTCTGGCTTTCCGAGCATAGAAAGTAAAAAAGGAGCTGTCTTTGTGGGACAGCTCCTTTATATTTGCATTGTGTATTTCAGCTTGCTTCGGTTTCCGCTATGTATTTCTTCATCGCTCTTCCAAAGCACCGCCCAAGCTCGATAAGCCGCTCTGCAGACACCTTGTTTTCCGCGCTTCGTTCAACAGCTAACATGCAGCTTTTCTGCAGCTTGCAAGCCCTTTTGAGCATTTCAAGATCGGATGCTTCTATTTTTTTGAAGATTACGTCATCACCTTTTCCCGAAAACCAGTTTTTTCGGTTCTGCCCGTTGAACGAAACGCTATACCGCGAGCCGCACATCTCGTAGCCAAAGCGGTTATATCGGTGGCGAAGGCCGCCAAGACGGGATGCGTCTGCACCTATACTGTCAAGCTCCGACATAGCGTGTTCAAGAAGAGCGTTCATATATCCGCGCCCTTCGTAGTCGGGGTGAGTTGCAACGTTGCCGACTGTGGAAAACAAAAGTCTTTCACCGGCAATATCTATGCGAAGAGGATACACGCCGATTGCGGCAACAAGCCTTCCGTCTGCGAAAATTCCGAAATGTTTTTGCATGTGCTCATCGTCACGTACGCACATTTTGGGCAGATCCTTTTCAAAATCCGATTCCCTTTTATTATGATTTGAAAAAACCTCGTTAAGAAGTGCTATAAGCTCGTCATAATTTTCTTTTTTTAACCGTGTAATCTCCATTATATTTTCTCCTGACGTATTATCTGATCGGATTATTTTTTTGGGGATATTTTGAATAGTGCGGTTTTGTACTTCTCAAGATCAAGCGTGATGCTGCTTGCCTGATCTTCGCAGATCTCACTTCCGAATATCGGTGAGATACTGCATTCAGACGGAAGCGTTATAGTCTTTTTGCCTGCGGTTGCCGCATGAATACCGAGATATCCGTTGCCGGCATAAATAACGTCATTATTTTCAATATAAACGTGAACTCCCGCCTCCTTAAGAAAAGCACGTATCTCATCCGCCTTGAAATCAGGGTGCTCAAGAGAAGCGACAAGGCAGGGAATTCCCATCTCGCGGCATAGCTCCAGGGCTTTTCTTCCCGCTTCGGACGGAAAAGGCGAGCCGAATACAGCAGCTTTGTATAAGGGGAGCACCTTTGCCGCATCCTCTACCATATGTGTGTCGTATGGAGCTCCCGTGCTTCCCATTCTGATGTGCGACGCTACAATAGAGGTTGCAAGCGGGGCTCCGAACGTGTAATTTTCGTATGCACGCTCGTCTGCAAAGAATACGACCTCAGCACCTATGGCTGTTTGGGTGAAGGGGCAGTCTTCACTGTATAGATCCTTCATCATTGCGAGGTCATCCATGAGAAAAGGATCGCTATACCAACCACCCCACATATCAAACCACCATATAGCCGAGCCTCTTGTGATCTGATGACAGAGGCTTTTTCTCAGTGCCTCTCTTGAAAGCTCGGGCGTCGGAGGACCTGCCCACACGGAATCAGTGTTGGATACCTGCATAGGATATATATCCTCCGGGTATTCACCCGGACGGGCGCTCTGCATGCTTTCGGTCAGGTAGGTCCTTATGTCGCATTCAATAAAAGGCAATTTTTTATGGAGCTTTATCGCCTCTGCGGGAAATTGGTCCTTCCAATCTATACCGAGCTTTCTGTTTCTTGAATAAGCACTCGGAGCACACAGATAATCAATGTGCGGAGAGTCCAGCAGGTCGTAAAGACCGTACATTCCTCTGAGCGGATTTGTGGTGTTCATGCAGTATCCGTAGAAGGTTCCCACGATCTGCTCGTAATTGGTTTCCTCTTTCAGCCTCTTGGCGAAATAATCAATACTTTCCGCAACGCTCTTGTTGCAGAATTCATAGTATCTCTTTGCGTTTTCACTCTTGCACAACGTCTCACCGTCTCCGAAAAATTCCTCGCGTGCGGGAAGGACTGCATTTTCCACACCGTAAGTTTTTTTCATCCATTCACGGTAGTATTTTTCCGCGTTGGGGCAGAAGCATCCGAATTCATCCGGATGAAACCATTCTTGCGTTTGTCCCCCGCAGATCTGCCAGCCCATGATAGATTGAGCGTAATCCGAGCTGCGTATATGTTTTACAATGCGTGCCAGCATCTCAGCTCCGTCGCGGCGGAACACATCCGAGAAGAGCATTTCCTTATAGCCGCCCTTCTGCGTAAAGACGGTTTCATCGGGGTGTGCATCGTCCCACCATGAGGGCATACTTACATAGATCCTCGGAACGATCATTGCATCCGGGCATATCCTGAGTATTTCGTATACGTAATCCTCAAGCTCGGAGTAATCGGGGGAGTTTGGATCCTCGAAAGCACCTATACGAAATGAGGTGAATCCTGTTTTGTTGCTGTTGAAAGGTTTTTTTGTAAAGGATACGTTAATAAAGAAGATACGATATCCGGCGTTTACAAATTCTTCGTAGCAGTTTCTCTCCTGAAAATACGTTGTATACGCAATCGCGGGGATCGGTTTGTCATCTACAAGAAGAGTTGGATTCCCGTTTATAATTTTTACTTGGCTTTTCATTTTCTTTATCTCCTATACGTTTTCTGCGAAAATTCATTTGGATACTGCACGCCGTATATTCCACTCGTTATTTTCGAGCTTTTCTATAGCTTCATCTCTTTTGCAACCGAGTATCTCCTGAACGATCCGTATAGTGCGGTCACGCAGCTTGTCGTTGGTGGGACGCAGATTTATCATAAGATTTTCATATACGTTTCCGATCTTGGTCATAGCGCAGGTCGTGATCATATTAAGCACCATTTTGTGTGCCGTACCCGCCTTCAGGCGTGTTGAACCGGTGAGCACCTCCGCACCCGTGTCTGTAACGATGCTT
>SVRJ01000048.1 GCA_015064885.1 Oscillospiraceae bacterium | reverse complement strand
TGACTACGATATTACTTCGGGGGCGGTGTATCTTATAAGACCGTATCAGACTACGATCGATTCAAGCACCAAGCTGTTGACAATGAGCGTCGGTAGTGATTCAAATTCATTGTCTCTCAGTGGTTGGAATTCATTATGGGAAGAAAAATCTCAAGCATTTACGGTTACAGAAGCAGACCCCCATACGTATTTAATATCAGCGATTTTAGCAATGGATCAGTATGATACTGCCAACATTAGTGTTCCACGTAACGAAACCGGATACACCGGTTCATACGATTCTATAAACAAATTGGTAAAAAACAACACTCTTTCAATGACATCGAACTTCCAACCGAGTCTTACCAATCAAGTGAATTCTTCAAATCAAAGTGTTATCACAGCGACCGAAAAGTGGTATATATACGTTAAGAATTCTAAGTATTATATAGTTAATGCTTCACAAAACGCGACTTACTATTTTTCACACTCAAATAATTCAGTTGAAATTACGACAGAGGCTTTAGCAAACGGTTGGTCTATAACTCCTTTCGGAATTGATGCACCACTTATCAAACAAGTGACCGATTATTTTTGTGGTGTAGCCACAACGCTTCAAGTGCTTTGTGCAATCAATCTTCCGGGATATACGGGAGTTTTTGATCTCGGCGACGCAATGTGGGAGTTAAACGATGCTTACGATATGACAACATATAAAGGTGGTACACGGGCAGGAAAGGTTTTGCAAGCGTTGGACGCCAAGGTTGGTGTTGGAAAATATCTCAAAATCGATAGAAGCAGTCTTAATATAGGTGTTAATAATAACGAAACATTAAAGAACGCACTGCTAACTTCATTTTCAAACGGTTCACCTGTAATAGCAAATGTTTGGGGAAAAAATTTATCTTATATTAATAATGATCCCGCTTATCTAAAGCATTTCATTTGTGTTATGGGATATGATGAATTAACAGGAAACGTTATTGTTTCTGACTGCTCATTTGTTAATACGGACTCAGGTGGAATTAGACCGCACGGGATTCATATAATTACGCTTGACAATCTTGCAAGTTCAATAAACGGCGGCATTCATTATCGTGCAACTATATAAATATATTTTGGGAGGTAATAACTATGAAGAAAATAATATCTTTCGTTTCTCTGCTTGCTATTCTGCTTTCTTTTTGCGTTATCTCTGTTGGCGCTGAGGATAATGCGTTTACTATGAAGGATGCACATGCACTTTTCTTAGAAGCATATAAAAGATTTTCAATATTTCAAGGCCAAGGTCTATACGATTATGTTGATCTAAATGAAGAAGATTTTAATGACTGGGACGAAAATAAACAATGTATTGCGTATAGTAAGACTGAAATCGTTCGGTATTATGCTTCTTCTGATGGCAAAGCATACAATGATGAAGACGGATATTACTACGCTCCTTTTTTTACTGTGCCTGATTTTCCGAGTGATTTTAAAACGAATGCACCGTATAATCATATAGATGAGGATTTCAACTATGTTTTCAAATCAATAGATGACGTTGAAAATTACTTTGGTGAAGTTTTCACGGACAGTATGGTGAAAAGAAGCAAGTATATTTGCCCGGAACTTGAAAGCACCGACAGAGTAGAAATGTTCCGCTATTCTGAAAATAATGAACTCTTGCTTTACTATGATAACAGCAATTATGGCATGACAAATATAGCTGCTCTATATGCTCCGATTTCTTTAAAAGTAAATAAAAACAAAGCGGTTTTAATAATTGACTTTTATGCATACGGTCTTTATGATTACCCCGAATCTGTTGAGTTTATAAAAGAAGAAGGTGCATGGAAGGTATCCGGCGGTACAGTGTTCGGTTATCTTTTGGGAGATCATCTGGCTAACACACTCAACTATAATCCAAATACCGGCGACACGTCTTCCTACACGGTTCCCGCGCTCACAGTCGCCGCGATCATATCTGTTGCCCTGCCCGTCACACTCCTCAGAAAACGCAGAAGAGTAGTGTGAGTAGTACGCCCCACCTCCGCCGAGGTGGGGGTACTCCCTGTATACATCGAATAACTATGGAGGTAATAACTATGAAGAAAATAATATCTTCAATTATAATAGTAGTTTTACTAATGGGCTTGTGCACAACCAATACTTTTGCAGCACAAGATGCTTTGACAAAAAAAGATGCAATTTTACTACTCGAAGATGCGTATAGAATGATGATATTAGGACAGTGCGGTTATTACCCGTACGATCTTGATGCTTTTAAGGACTGGGACGATTCAGATGGAAATCAGGGATTTGAACAAAATTACGAAGTGGCTATTGAACGAACCGAGAGTGCTTCGGGGGAAAAATATCCACGGTCTGAGATATATTGGATTATAAAACAACCTCTGTCTCCTTTCTATGAAGAATTTGCAACCATTGAGAAAATAAAATCCGCCGCAAAAAAGTGCTTCACGGAAAAAATATCACAGAGAGTTCTTATGACACGCAGGATCAAACCCGACGGTTCCGAAAGCTTTTCGCATCTGGTAGATACCTATTTCGAAAATGAAAATTCAGAATTGTTTATGTTTGCATCTATATGTCCGTATGATTTTTGGAATATGTTCTTATATAGTTATGGAGCATTCAAATGCACCGGTGATACTGCAAAATTGTTTGTTACCGTTTGGAAGAACGAGCGCCCTCTGTTTCCGGATATTTACTCAGAAGAAACCGTCGAGTTCACCAAAACCGCTGACGGCTGGCGCGTATCGGGCGGAACGGCCTTTGAGGTAATGCTCGAAGACCGCGAGCCTAACCGCAACCCCTCCACCGGCGACACGTCTTCCTACACGGCCCCCGCGCTCACGGTCGCTGCGATCATATCTGTTGCCCTGCCCGTCACACTCCTCAGAAAACGCAGAAGAGTGGTGTGAGTAGTACGCCCCACCTCCGCCGGGGTGGGGGTACCCCTTGTATACATCGAATAACTATGGAGGTAATAACTATGAAGAAAATAATATCCGTTTCAATGTTTTTTATAATTTTGTTGTCCTTATGCTTTACAAATGTTAATGCAGAAGCAACCGGAATTACCGAGGAAGAAGCAACAACTTTAGCTAAAAAAGCGTTAAAAAACTTTGAAGTTATTCAATATTCAACTGATGACTTTTGTGAAAGAAGCATAACTATAAAATCATTGGTTCCTTTCGAGTATGAAGATTATGAGCATCATTCATCTTATATTGATTTTGGAACAACAAACAACGAGCAAGCCTTTAGCGAAGAAGATCCTTATTTAAAATGGGCTGAAATAGATCCTAATAAAGATGATAATTATTTTGGAAGAAAAATAACAAGTATTGATGATGTTCATTCTTTCTTGAAAGAAACGGTTACTGATGAATTAATTCCAATATACATGACCCATTACAAAGATGGATATGAAACTTTCAAAATAGGCGAAACGGGAAACGTATATATGATGATGCCTTCGCGATATATACCGATAACTTTTTTGCTGAGTTGCGATATTCTTCTTAACAATTCGCCTAGCAAAGCAACTATGCAAGTAATATTAGGATGTGATACACTTAGAGCGGATGAAAATGGCGATGGAGTAGACGTACTTATACCATATTTTGAAACCGTCGAGTTCACCAAAACCGCTGACGGCTGGCGCGTATCGGGCGGAACGGCCTTTAAGGTACTACTCGGAGGTAAGGCTAACCGCAACCCCTCCACCGGCGACACGTCTTCCTACACGATTCCCGCGCTCACGGTCGCTGCTATCATATCTGTTGCCCTGCCCGTCACACTCCTCAGAAAACGCAGAAGAGTGGTGTGAGTAGTACGCCCCACCTCCGCTGAGGTGGGGCACGGTGAGTATCTATTATATGACTAAAGGAGGTATACTATCCTTTATCATAATGGTTAAAAGGAGGTATTTGATATGATTAAAAAATTTTTATCTTGCTTATGCACATTATTGATGATTTTAAATATGTTCGTTGTAGTTATATCTGCCGATACTGCATCAGAACTTGAAACACTATTTGATACTGCGTTCAGGCGTTACACCTCTCTCCACAATGGACCTATGTCATGTGGTATTGAAGAGAATAGCAATCTTCAGCCGTTCTTTGAGTACCGAGTAATGCTTAAAGAAAATGGTACCGAAATTGAATTGGACGATTTCCATAACTTTTACGAATTCTATTTTGAGAGTTTTTCTGATAATCCATCTAAACCTATAGTAACACTTAACACTGTAGAAGATGCGACAAATTTTGTTTCTGAATGCTTTACCGATGAACTTACTAAAAAGTTTATAACTTTGGAGTTGAACGGAAAAACATATTCTCTTTTCCAAGCAAATGAAAGTGGGAAAGTGCTTATATATTACAAACCGTACGTAGGGACACTCCGGTGTGTTTATGATAATTTCAGAAACGTAGAGATTAAAGGGGATTCGGCTTCTGCTTTGCTTACTCTTTGGTGTTTTACTATTGCACCGGAGATTGGAGAAGGTTTTTTCGGACCGCATTTAGATGGAGATCCCTGTTTCCTTCCTACTACTGCAACCGTCGAGTTCACCAAAACCGCTGACGGCTGGCGCGTATCGGGCGGCACGGCCTTTGAGGTAATGCTCGGAGACCGCGAGCCTAACTTCAACCCCTCCACCGGCGACGCGTCTTCCTACACGATTCCCGCGCTCACGGTTGCTGCGATCATATCTGTTGCCCTGCCCGTCACACTTCTCAGAAAACGCAGAAGAGTGGTGTGAGTGGTACGCCCCATCTCCGCAGGGGCTACATACAGACTCATTACTAATTTAGCTTTTAAAAAGGAGAATTACAATATGAAAAAAGTATTATGTATTTTTTTGATTGTTTGCTTTGTTACGCTCTCTTTATCTACAAACGTAATGGCTGCGGATGAATTCACACGCGAGGAAGCAGAATCGCTGGTGGTTGAAGGATATAATAGAATTATGTTGATCTATTTTGGTTATATTGATTCTTTTGGTTCTATTAATGCCGGCAAGTATTTAAGAGAGGATTCTATTAAAGGAGATATAGTGTTTAAAACCGCAATGTTAACATATTATACCTCTATAAATGGAGAAAAATACTCTCCACGGCCTCTTACCGATGATCATGAATGGGTTACCGACGAAAGATTCGATACTATGGAAAAATGTTATGCCTATACCGAATCGGTGTTTGTGAAAAAGCTTGCACGAAACATAATCGATGTAAATCCCTATTGTTATATATCATGGCATGGAGCACCTGTAGAATGTTTTCGACCGAGTGAAGGAGGAAAAATTCGCTATAATGACTCAGATGAATGGGTAGATTCCGAAAGCGGGAAAGTTGTATATTGCTATACTGCGGCCGACTATTTAACCAATTTCGGTGGGTATGATATTTTAGATGATATAGGCGAACTTACAGTCACCGGAAATACTGCTTCTATAAAAGTAACGATAGCGCTTGAGGAATCCTATCCTGACAACAAACCCAAACCCAATGTTGGAGTTGTAGTTGGACCTTCTTTAGAACCCGGACATACAGTTTATAAAATTCCGTACGAAAAAGAGGTCACATTTACAAAAACATCTGAAGGATGGCGTATTTCGGGTGGTTCTTTCTTTGATTACATTATGTTTGAAAGATCCGGATGGAGCAGATGGAAAAACCCCTCCACCGGCGACGCGTCTTCCTACACGGTTCCCGCGCTCACGGTCGCTGCGATCATATCTGTTGCCCTGCCCGTCACACTCCTCAGAAAACGCAGAAGAGTGGTGTGAGTACTTTTGACACAATAAAAATAGCTGTCTCGTTAAGAGGCAGCTCTTTTTTGTCAGCAAATTTATGCATGGGCTTATACTTTATTGCTCTTCCCTTTTTGTCATTTTTGAAAGAAGAACGTCGATAGTTGAATCGCGTGTATCTATCGGGAAGACTATGTCGGGAGCGATATTGAGTAACTCGTATCTTCTCTCTCCGCATTCGGTACGGTGTGTTTTCTCTTCTATAAAATACTCTGTTCCGTATTCCACTCTGACAGTCCGCTCCTCGGTTTCACCGGTAAGTATATTTCGGAGCACCCACTTGATATCTGCGTTTTCACCGTTCATGGTAAAGCGTACCATACAGTACTTACAGCTTCTGAGTCTGTTATCACTTCCTATTCTTACGTGGGCGGTATCATCAATAACAAAGAATCCGATATTCTTCGTTTTTCTTGCGTCGTATATTTCCTCCCAATCCTCGGGAACCTTTTTGGCGAGCATGTCTATCTCAGAATCGGAGACTCTGGCAGAGCGAATGGGTATCCAGATAAAGAATATGATACTGGAATAAAACACAACCGACGAGATAGTTATTCCCGGCCATATCATCATAAGTATCAACAGAATAATGATAGCAGTGAAAAAAACGTCTGCTTTCATAATGCTTTTTTCACTGAAATATTTTTCGACCGTTTTATTCATAGCCGATGCCTCCGATAATATTAGTCGTCAAATTCTTTTGCGTGCAACCAACTATAGTAAAGTCTGTGTTTCTCAACAAGTTCTGTTACGATCGCGGTGGAAAATGCAACCGCATAAACTATAACGGCTTCAAAAATATATTTCCAATCTGTCGTTATCATTCTTATAGCATATATAGCCATAAGCAATATAAACATAGCAGCTCCGAGGAGAATAAAGTCCATTGTCTGGCCCTTCACCTTGAGAATATAATGTCTGCTGCTTTTTGCGGTAAGCTCGTTTGACGTAAAGTATTCTATAGCTTCTTTTTTCTCAGCCACGCTGTCTCTTTCTTTACAGAACATCATCTCTCCGATTATCACTCCGGTGACTACAGAGCTCAAGACGATAGAAAGAAGCGAGCTTATATTGTTATATCCGAAAATGGCACGTGTAACAACGATAAAAAGATCCTGAACAACTATTATTTTGAGGAACAGGGCTATTATCATCATAAGAAGTCTGTACAGTGCTCTTTTAAGTTCTCCGCTCATTTTTTAGTCTCCCAAATCATTCGGTGAAAATCATAGTGTCTTGCAACAGTTTAATATTATATCACAAACGTAGTAGAGTTTAAATACAAGTTTGTGATATTTATATTAATTTTTTTGCAAGCCCTTTGCTTATGCTTGTAAACACAATTTCCAAAGCGATTTTCGTATTCATAGCATTATATATTAACACCGGGGGAGTTCTTCCCCACATCCGACGCACTTCTTATTCTCACCGGGCATAATATTACCGCAAAACGGACAAGCGGTATGAACATTTTCTCCGAGACATATTGGATTTTTTATCCACGGTAAGAACAAAAGTACAGATCCTTTCTTATATACCTTTTCAAATTTTCGATCAAATTCAAGCACAACGAAATTTTCGTTTTCTTTTTTTAGCGTGCATTCTATAAATTGCACATTTCTCATTGATGTTTGGTATCCGCTTACATCCCCCTTGACAGGAATTCTTCGCTCAGTATAGGAAACACTTTCAATAACACCGATATATCCTTTGCCGAAGCATTTCCACGGCTTTAACAAAATAGGGATACTTATAGCGAATATCGCACCCAATATATCAACACCATTAATCCTCCCATAAAGAAAAACAATAATTGCCACAGTCAAAATCTCAAGAAGCACAAGCTTCAAATAATACATGCGCTGTACTTTCCGTTTTAACAAAAATAACTGCGGAGATGTTTTCTCTAATGCTTTTATGATTTCGTCATACATATCGACATTATCCTTTCGATTTTACTTTGGTATGATTATATCATAAAATCATATGATTGTAAATAGGGTTTTTGTGATTTTACATTAACTTAATTGGGAGTTAATTTTATATCAATATTTGTACGCTATAATGTGTTAAACACTTTTACAGAACGGAGATACCTATATGTTCAAAGACCGTATACCTCGGGATATAAAAAGATACCGTCAAAAGAAAATTACGGTAAGCGTTATTAAATGTGCAATAATATACATCGTTGAGGCGGCGGTAGCTTTTCTTTCCTTCGGCACGCTGAATGATAGATTCAATACGGCAAGCAAAATACTGTTTACTGTGATCATGCTGTTGATCCCTCTTTTCGCTTCAGGTTTTATAAAAAATATATCCGACCGTTCCTGGGAGGGCAGGATCATTGCCATTCACAAAAAGACCACCTTCGGGAACACGTCTATTCTTTCACGCGGCGGCGCGTACAAAATGTATATAATAGAGGCAACCATGCATATGGAGAACGGGAAAACAGACGTTAAAACAGTATACGAGGGACCGGCAGAAGAATCACAGCTGTGGCTTTACAAAGAGGGCACGGTGATACGGCACGTGGCGGGCTGCAAATATCTTCAAGTAATAAATAACGACTGTACAGACGCAAGTACAGTATGTGTCGTATGCGGGAGAGAGGAAGAAAAACCCGGCATAAGCATATGTAAAAAATGCTCACACACACTGATAAAATAAAGCCTAAAACTTTTATAAAATACGAAAATTCACTTGACACGTCCCCTATAATATGATATAATATATGAAGAAACTACAGTGTTCATCCTTATATTCAAATTTGCCGCGGTGCTGAGATTCGGCAAATATTATATGGGCAGACTGTTCATGTGATTTGCGTTATCCCGCCGCTAAGGTGGGATTTTTTCTTTTGGTTATATGCGGTATCGCCGCCTTAACATAAAAACAAAAAGAAGGAGTTTTAAAATGAAACTTATCTACAATGTCAACGATAAGCCGAAGTTTCCTCAGCTTATTGTCTTCGCTCTCCAACAGCTTCTTGCCATAATGGCAGCAACTCTCGTTGTTCCGATAATAATTTCAAACCCCAATGTTCCTTATGCTTGCGGTGATGTGAACATGAGCCCCGCTGCCGCTCTCTTCGGTGCAGGCGTCGGTACTTTCGTTTATCTTCTCTTCACAAAGAGAAAGAGCCCGGTTTTCCTCGGTTCTTCATTTGCTTTCCTCGGTTCTATGGGTGCGGCATTTGCAGGCGCAACAACAGTTGCTCTCGGATACCTCGGTCTTATCCTCGGTGCTATTCTTGCAGGTCTCGTATACGTAATTATCGCTATTATCGTTAAGTTCACAGGTGTTAACTGGATCAACAAGCTTATGCCTGCAGTAGTTATTGGTCCTACAGTTGCTCTTATCGGTCTTTCTCTCGCAGGAAATGCTGTAGGAGATCTTCAGAAATCTGACGTAAGTGCTTCTGTTTATATTTGTCTTCTTTGCGGTCTTGTAACCTTATTCGTAGTTATTCTCTGCTCCACATTCGGTAAGAAGATGGTTAAGCTCATTCCGTTTATCTGCGGAATAGGTGCAGGCTATGCTCTCGCTCTTGTGTTTACACTTATCGGAAATGCAGCAGATATTGATTCACTTAAAGTTATATCATTTGAACCCTTTAAGGCGCTTCTCACAGATGGAAACGTAACGTTTACCACGTTCCTCGATTTCCCGCAGTTCACATTTCTTGAAGCTCTCGGAGGCTTCGAGTCGATCGATGCTTCTTATATAGTTGCTCTTGCTTTTGCATACGTTCCCGTAGCTTTCGTTGTTTTCGCAGAGCATATCGCAGACCACAAAAATATCTCGTCGATTATAGAAAAGGATCTCCTTGTTGATCCCGGACTCCACAGAACACTTCTCGGTGACGGTGTGGGTTCTATGGCAGGAGCTTTATTTGGCGGATGCCCGAACACCACTTACGGTGAAAGTGTAGGATGCGTCGCCATTACAGGTAATGCTTCTGTTCTCACAATATTTGCGGCTTCAATAGGTGCGATACTTATATCCTTCGTATCTCCCTTCGTTGCCCTTATAGATTCTATTCCTCCCTGCGTAATGGGCGGTGTCTGCGTAGCTCTTTATGGATTTATCGCAGTTTCGGGTCTTAAGATGATACAGAACGTCGATCTCGGAGAGAATAACAACCTCTTCGTTGTTTCGGTAATTCTCATATCAGGTATAGGCGGTCTCTCGCTCACGATCGGCAAGGTAACCATCACCACTATCGCATGCGCTCTTATTCTCGGTATCATAACAAACATTATGCTCAACGGTAAAAAGAAAGTCAACACCGAGGAAAAAGAGGACTGATAAAACTTTATAAAATAAAAGGCTACCGCAATTGGCGTGGTACTCCAAGCGGAGAATTCGTAAGCACAAAATTTCGGCAGAGAACTTGTTTTCTCTGCCGTTTTGTGGTATAATGGAACTAACGAAAAGCCTCCCTCCGAGAGGGAGGGGGACCGCGATAGCGGTGGAAGGAGCCTGCGTGACTTTAGCTTTGCGCTAACTTCATTGCAACGCGCTCTCCCTCAGTCAGCTTCGCTGACAGCTCCCTCCCGGAGGGAGCCTTTTGATGCGTGTAACATTAGGGGTATGGGCTTTGCCCGATGCTATCGTTGCTTGCAACACTGTAATACAAGGGCGAAACCGGCGATAAAATGCAAAGATAAAACAAATACTCCAAGGAGGAATGATATGAATCTATCTATTCGAAAACTGACAGTTGAATTATTAGATGATTGGTTATCCTATTTTGACAAAGATGCTTTTTCAGATAATGATGAATGGTGCGGATGTTATTGTATGTGTTATCATTGGAATAACGAATTACAAAAGAAACGAGCGTGGGATTGCGACAAGGATTGTGCCGAATTTAACAGAAAGCAAGCAATAAATTTTATCAAGAGCGGACGTATGCAGGGATATTTAGCGTATGTTGATAATGAGGTTGTTGGATGGTGTAATGCAAATGATAAAAAAGCATATGACAATGTAAATTTTAATTTTGCAAAGCAAGTTCCCGACAACGGAGAAAAAATTAAATCCATCGTTTGTTTTTCCGTGGCTCCCGGATATAGAGGTAGTGGTGTTGCCACAGCATTGCTTGATTACATATGCCAAGATGCAAAAGCGGATGGATATGTGATAGTAGAGGCATATCCGTTTCAACATAACAAATATCACGCTTATCACGGACCGTTGTCAATGTATAAAAAGAATGGATTTGAGGTTTGTGGTCAAATAGAAGAATGTACAATATGTAGGAAAATCTTTAACCAATAATTGATATTTGGGATTAGGCTTGATTTTTTGTACAAAAATAACCCCGACAGACCGTAAATCTGTCGGGGTTAATCTTTGTCTTCTGCGATGCAAATATGCCTTTTTGGACCGTCGAGGACGCCGGTCCCTACAAGGAGAATGGTAGCATCCTTATGAGAACCACCCATTGGCGGCAGCCTTTTTTATAAGCTTTTATTTTATAAGCTTTATCTTTTTAAGAAAGATCATAAGCGCGGGGATAATAATAAACTGGAGTATTATTCCCGGGAAGGCCTTCAGAAATGCACTCGATATAAAGATCTTCCACGTAAGCGCATCACCCGAGACCGACAGCAACGCAGCGTATACCACTCCCCATACTGCTCTACCAACAACCATTGAGGTGAGAAGAGAGACGTATATATTTATATTTTTCTTTGGAAGCAGTGAATACATAACTCCTACCGCAAGTCCGTAGGTCATGAGTTCAAACGCCATTGCAAGGGCACTCGGATATAGCTCCGGCATTCCAAAGGTAACAGAACGCAGTATCGGAAGAATAAAGCCGACCGCCGCTCCGTAATACCATCCGCATATCAGCCCGCACAGCATGACCGGAATGTGCATAGGCAAAAGCATATTTCCAATCGTTTTTATCTGCCCGGTCAAAAGCGGAAGAACAAGTCCTATTGCCATAAACATAGCTGACAGTGTAAGCTTCAGAATGTTTGATCTGTATGTGTTTTTCATAAAAATCACTATCCTTTATTAATTCGCTTAATTATAACATACTGCGGATATAAAATAAAGCAACATATTGAAAACAAATAATTAACAGAAAGCAGACCTCACACGTAAGGTCTGCTTTGTGTTTATGCAAGCACGCAGGCTATTCCGTTCGCTTCCATCGATATATGCTTTCCGCATACGTCGATCTCGACGGCACTATCCGAATCATTGCGGAGGGCAAACATGCGCTCCTCTCGGTTAACGTACTCGCAATATTTTATCTCGGGCGGAAGCTCAAGCTCGGTCTCACAAACGTATTTTGCGTCTCTATCGTAGAAGAAGCGAGAATACTCTTCCTTGAGCTTTAAAATTTTTCCGAGATGCTCGCCGTATTCCGGCATAGAGCCTATTCCTATCTTTCGGCACCTGAAGAGAGCGACGTCATATCTGTATCCGTTGATAAATGCGTGGTTGAGATCGTCCTTCCATCCGGTGCGGCAGTCGTGAATAAATCTGTTGGTCATTATTATCTCGGGAAACGTCCTTCTGAACATCTGCGGGAAATGCGACTTTGTGGGAGAGGTCTTTGTGGCTCTGTAGGAATTTCCAAAGTCGCAGCCGTGAATGTAGTCGACCTTACCGCAAACAGAATCGTTCGTGCATTCTGTTCCTATCGCCTGCCCGTCTTTCAACATTGCACGGAGTCTGTCGAGATTCTCACGTCTGAAGTGAAGCTCATCGTCGGGTCTTGCACCGTGCTTATGCTCCTTATTAAAGCAAAGCCTGCAAACACCGCCTATCTGATCGTAGAATATAGAATCCGGGTCAAACGAAAGCTTGAGCCTTCCGTTATTCTCAAGCGTCTTATACCATATCTCTGTCGCCTGACATGCTTCTACAAAGGTCTTGTATCCGTAATTGCGAAGATAGGTACCGTTATTTTCGAACTTATAGTTCATAAGATACTCGTTTCCGTCGATATCCTTCTTAGGAGCATCTTCGGAGTGCTCGCGGTAGAAATCTGTATTCTTATCTATAAGTATACCGTTATTATAAAGGATAACGTGACCTCCCAGGCGCTTGACCTCGGAAATGGCGTCCTTCAACGCCTGCGCTCCTCCGAGCTCCTCGTCTACCTCGTAGTGAGGATACCCATTGTCGAATCTTCCCTTCCACCATCCGAATACGAGAAGAGTGTCGAGACCGTACTGCTTCCCTTCAAGATAAAGCCTCGGAAGGTCCTCGTATTTAAAGAAGATCTCACCGTACTGATGGCGGAGAATTATCCTCTGCCATCCTGTCATACCCTGAACCCATTTTCTCGGAGTAACGGGAGAAAAATAGGTGCTGCGTGCGAATTTTGAATATATGTCCGAGCCGCCTCTCCAGTCTCCCTTAAACATTGAAACGGTGACAGGTGACAGAGTTATATCCTCACCCTCAGAAGCAAACGGATATTGACAAATAGCGTTTACAAGCCTCGGCTCGCTCGCCTCTCTCGGCTGGATAGCATTGAGAAGGCAGCACGCGTGAGTGCGCGCGTCATGCTTACCTATATAAAGAAAATATTCCCCACTCTGAACACCCATCCACGTCATAGTCGCGGGACGCGGGTACATGAGAGTTGATTTTATCTCATTGTAGTCGCTGCTCATATATTCGGTATGCGCGCTTTCAAGTGCCTTCCAAGGATTCTGCATACGTTCGCCGAGACCGCGGGGACGTATAAGCACGTCGTCCTTTCTCTCTCCGACAAGCCTGTTCATGTCGATATAAGGATACTCAAGCTCGTTTATTCTCACATTACCGTGATTTTTGATCTCACTTAAAAATTCAAGACCATCCTCTGTTTTATTTACGATGAGAATAAGCTCTGCATCAAGCTTTCTTCCCGTATCGGTAACGAGACTGTCGTATTTTATCGTTGTTACGCCGTCACTGTACTCAACTCTTCCCTGCTGCTCTGATGACCTTACCGTCATCTCCATATAGTAACCGTCATCGGCAATTATACGCCAGAAGTCTCCTCCTTCGGTAGCTTTGAGCGAGGTTCCCGGCAGTCTCCATTCCGCACTTCTTGCATCGTCTGAAACGTAAAATCTGAGTTCGTTCTTCATTTTTGCCTCCATAGTGTTTTTACATCAATATTATACATCAAAAAACCGAACAAGTCAATATACACACATATATATTTATTGCATTATATGAAACAAAACTATTGACTTTATGCGCTTTATATGCTATAATAGGCACATAACTATACTTATGGAGACATGCTATGGAATACAAAATATCCTTCGAACGTCCGATCCATCTGAAGCTCATCGGTCAGCAAAGCTATAAAAAGGGCTGGAAAAAAGATTCTGCTCCTAAGGGGAACGTTTGCTTTCTTATGCTTGACGGAGCATTCTCGTTCACTGTAGGAGAAAAAACCGTAACAGCGGAAAAGAACGATCTTGTTTTCTTTAAAAGTAATACAAAGTATAAGGTATTTGCAGAACGAGACTGCAAATACTTTTACGCACATTTTTCGGCAGATGCTGATCCTGCAAATGAAGAAAGCATTGACGAGAAGCACTCAATTTGCTTCCCGGAAAAAATATCCCTCTCTGAATTCCCGGAGAAGCGTGAGAGACTGATATGGCTGCTCAGCCTCTGCGAGAGAATATCGCGTGAAAAGCCGATATACACAGATCTCAGGCTTGATAATATTTTTTGTGAGTTTCTTATTCTTTCAGCGTCTCTGCACGCCGAAAAAAGGAAAAAGTCTATCCCTCTGAGCATAAAGAAGATAGAAAAATTCATAAAAGAAAATACATCCGCCACTATAACGCTGACGGATATTTCAGAGAAATTTATGCTTTCAAAGCAGTATATAATGCGCTCGTTTAAAAGATACTACGGTATAAGCGTTACGCATATGATAAATTCGGAGAAGCTGAATCGGGCACTGATCCTTCTCAAGGATACTGACATGACGATAGAAGAGATATCCGATTCCCTTTCCTTTTCATCAAGCGGTTATTTTTGTCGCGTTTTTAAGAGATACTTTTCACTCACACCTACAGAATACCGGCGTCAATCTGCATGGTAAAATAGTTTTTGTGAAAAATGACCAATTGTGTTTTTTTGCTTTTTTTCACTTTACACTCATATCACAAATCACAAAAAAATTGCAAAAAACTCTTGACAAACGAAAAAATATGTGGTATACTTATTATGTAGTTAGGGAAGCCTAATTACTGCATTCGCACACGCCTTGAATGCAAAAATATTTGGGAGATACACTTTAAAATGAAACTCAGCGCTGCAGAAGAAGGAAAAGAATATATTATAAAGCAGATAGAGACAGACGACGAAGAGCTTGACGCATTTCTCTTCTCTTTGGGCTGCTACGCAGGTGAGCCTATTACTGTCATTGCGCATAAGAGAAACGGTTGTGTGGTTTCCATAAAAGACGCAAGATACAGTATAGACAACCAGCTTGCAGATGCCATTATGATCTGAATCCCCACTCTGGTTGAATTTTTTAAAAAATCGACGTAGGTTGATTTTTTTAAAGTCAAAATTGTTAGCCAACCCTAACAAGAATATTGATGTACTTTAACAGCTTACTCTGTTTAAATAAACATAACAAACATACTCTATCAGGAGGAACTCTAAAATGAGAATTGCTTTAACAGGCAACCCGAACAGCGGCAAAACGACAATGTTTAACGCCTTGACCGGAAGTAACGAAAAGGTTGGAAACTGGGCGGGCGTTACCGTTGACAAGAAAGAACATCCTATCAAAAGATCCTATTACAAGGGCTCTGAAGAGATCATCGCGGTCGACCTTCCCGGTGCGTATTCGATGTCTCCGTTCACATCCGAGGAAAGCATAACAAGCTCCTACGTAAAGAACGAAAATCCGGATGCTATCATTAACATTGTTGATGCTACCAACCTCAGCAGAAGCCTTTTCTTCACAACACAGCTTCTCGAGCTCGGTATCCCCGTAGTCGTAGCTCTCAACAAGGCAGATATCAACAAAAGGAAAGAAACAAAGATCGACTCCGGGGCTCTCGCAGAAAAACTCGGATGCCCTGTAATTGATACGGTATCCACGTCCGCAAACGGTCTTTCCGAGGTTGTAAAGGTTGCAACCGAGCTGATCGGTAAAGGTCAGGTAGCTCCTTACGTTCAGGGAGATGTAGATCTCAGCAACAAGGAAGCGGTCGTTGAAGCTGACAAGAAGCGTTTCGAATTCGTAAACAAGATCGTTGCCGAGGTTGAAACACGTAAGGTCCTCACAAAGGACAAGAACTCCCAGGACAAGATAGACGCAATTCTCACAAACAAGTGGCTCGGTATTCCGATATTCGCGGTAGTTATGTTCCTCGTTTTCCAGATTTCACAGGCTTGGCTTGGTGCTTGGATAGCCGAAGGTTACGTTTTCAATGAGGGCGCTGAAAATGAATTTGCGATCCCCGGTCTCGTAACACTCATCGATATGTTCAAGGAATGGGTCGCAGGAGCTCTTGAGGGCGGTCATCCCTTCCTCGTAGCTCTTCTTACGGAAGGTATTATAGGCGGCGTAAGCGCCGTTGTCGGATTCCTCCCCCTCGTTATGGTTATGTACTTCCTTATCGCACTCCTTGAAGACTGCGGTTATATGGCACGCGTTTCGGTAGTACTTGATCCCATATTCAAGAAGGTCGGTCTTTCGGGCAAATCGGTAATTCCCTTTATTATAGGTACAGGATGCGCTATCCCCGGTGTTATGGCTTGCCGTACGATCAGAAATGAGCGCGAAAGAAGAGCGACAGCAATGCTTGCTCCTTTTATGCCCTGCGGTGCTAAGCTTCCGGTTATAGGACTTTTTGCGGGCGCATTCTTTGAAAATGCTTCCTGGGTAGGTACACTCATGTACTTCGCAGGTATTCTCATTATCCTCGTCGGTGCCCTTATCATAAAGAAGATCACAGGTGCAAAGAACAAGAAATCCTTCTTCATCATCGAGCTCCCCGAATACAAGGCTCCCTCTCTTTGGGGTGCGTGCAAGTCTATGTTCAGCCGCGGCTGGGCTTACATAGTAAAGGCGGGCACGATAATCCTCCTTTGCAACGCAGTAGTTTATATTATGCAGTCCTTCAACTGGAGCTTCCAGCTTGTTGAGGAAGGTGCTGAAAGCACATCCATCCTCGCAACGATCGCAGGCCCTGTTGCAATTCTCCTTCTTCCTATCGGTATAGGAGCATGGCAGATGGCAGCTGCAGCCGTTACCGGATTTATCGCTAAAGAAAACGTTGTCGGTACTCTTGCAGTTTGCTACGGTATCTCCAACCTTATCGATACAGATGCTCTCGAAATGGTAGAGGGCGCAGGAGCAGGCGTTGTTGAAGCATTCGGAATCTCTGCCGTTGCAGCTCTCGCATATCTCATGTTCAACCTCTTCTCTCCTCCTTGCTTTGCGGCCATCGGTGCCATGAACTCGGAAATGAAGAGTGCTAAGTGGCTTTGGAGCGGTATCGCTCTTCAGATGGGCGTAGGTTACTCTATCGGTTACCTTGTTTACACAATAGGTACACTTATCACAGACCCCTCTGCTCTTTCGGTAGTTCCCGCAATCTGCGGTGGAGTTGCGGTTGCAGCTATGGTTGCTGTAGTTGTATACCTCTGTGTAAGAGCGGATAAAGTCGATAAAACGGTAAAGGCTTGACCGCACCCGTAAAAAGCCGCTTAACTTAAAAATATAGGTTAAAAGGTTTTAAAGCTATGGTAGAAAATATTATAATAATCGCAATAATCGTACTCGTCTTAGGATCTGCCGCATTCTACGTCTACAAGGCAAAGAAAAGCGGAAAAAAGTGCATAGGCTGTCCCGATAGCGGTTCATGCAGCGGAAACTGCAGCTGCTGTTGCGGCTGCGGCGGCGAGGGCGAAAAGAAAAAATAAAAACAAAAAAGCGACTGTATCAAATTTGCGTTTGGTACAGCCGCTTTTATTATTCCTTCTTTAGCGCAATAATCCTTTCGCTGTTCTTGTTCAAATCAACAAGAACTCTTTTGTTGTTATATGCATCAAAGCTTCCATATCCGAGCGATAAATTTGTAAAGACCCGGTTACTCAGCGGCAATTTTGTTGTTGAGTGCATTGATTTTGTTAAATCCGTTATCCTTTTCACTCCTTTATCTGTATTTCAAAATCCTCAACCGTCTTTTCTCTGAACGTCATTTTCCACTCCACCTTCTTTTGCGGTTCAAAGGTCAGAGCCGAGCAAGCTGCGTGGAGCTTCTTTTGCTCCCCCGGAGCTGTTCTCGGAACGCCCACAATCACAG
>SVRJ01000047.1 GCA_015064885.1 Oscillospiraceae bacterium | reverse complement strand
AAATACCTTTTTCACATCTACAAAATCGCTTGTAAAAATTTCGACCGTAGAAACGGCGAAACCCCCGATAAAATCGGGGGTTTCTTGGGCAATATCTTTTTCATTGCCCTTTGATGGCAGGGGCAGAAGGACTCGAACCCACGACACCCAGTTTTGGAGACTGGTGTTCTACCGACTGAACTATACCCCTTTAACATAAATATTATACCATAAACCGCAAAAAAAATCAATGCAAAGTTATCACAAAAAGATGATGTTTTTTCACGTATGAATTGTGCATAATTTCTTTTTAGTGAAGCGAAAACGATTTTTCCTTTACAAAGACTGCATTTCTGTATTGAGAATGCTGATATTTTATGTTGAACATATTGGTAAAAATACGTCGCAGTGAATGAGTGTAACAATACCTTATCGTTTTCTGCGTCTCACTTGTGTTTCCAAAATGTAAATTATAGTATTATTGCGATAAAAACCGCAAAAGCACTTGAAATATTTTTATATTTGTGTTATAATAATAATTAGCTAATTATACGTTGATCAATATTTATTGTTGAAAGGATAAATTACTGATGGAAAACAAGAAAACTGCTATAATAATCGGCGCAGGTCCCGCAGGTCTTACTGCCGCTTACTGTCTTCTTAAGGAAACCGACATCAAGCCTATAATTCTTGAAGAGAGCGAATATATCGGCGGTATCTCAAGAACCGCAACACATAATGGAAACAGAATGGACATCGGAGGACACAGATTCTTCTCTAAGTCGGAAGAAGTAAACGCTCTTTGGAACGAACTTATGCCTCTTCAGGGTAAACCTTCTATCGACGACAAGATTCTCGGAGTAGAAAAACCACTTGCAGAAAACGGTCCTGACCCTGAAAACGAAGAAGTGGTAATGCTTCTCAGAAACAGAATATCGAGAATATTCTATCTTCGTAAATTCTTTGACTACCCTATCAGTCTTAAAGCGAGAACTTTTATAAATATGGGATTCGGAAGAACGGTAAAAGCAGGCTTCGGATATATTGGCAGCTGTCTTGTAAAGAAGCCCGAGGACAATCTCGCCAATTTCTACATCAACCGCTTCGGCAAGCCCCTATACGAAATGTTCTTTGAGGACTACACAGAAAAGCTCTGGGGAGTAAATCCCAAGTATCTTTCTGCAGACTGGGGCGCACAGAGAGTAAAGGGGCTTTCTCTTTCAAAAGCCGTTCTGAACGCTATCACTAAACCCTTCAAGCCCAAGGACAAGGTAGAGACGTCTCTCATCGAGCAGTATTTCTATCCTAAAAAAGGACCCGGTCAGCTTTGGGAGCTTCTTGCCGACAAAGTAGTAGAAATGGGCGCTGAGCTCCATATGAACTGTAAGGCAGAATCATTTGAGCTCTCGGATGATGGAAAAAATATAAAGAAAGTCTTCTGCAAGACGCCTGACGGCAATGCGGAATTTGAGGGAGACGTATTCTTCTCCACAATGCCCGTTAAGGATCTCGTTGCAGGAATGTCAAGCTACGTTCCCGAAAACGTAAAGAAGACAGCATCCGAGCTTCCCTACCGTGACTTTATCACTGTCGGTCTTCTCGTAGACAAGCTCAAGCTCGAAAACAAAACAGATATAAAGACTCTCACCGGCGACGTTCCCGATTGCTGGATATACATTCAGGAGCGCGACGTAAAGATAGGAAGACTTCAGCTCTTTAACAACTGGTCTCCTTACATGGTTTCCGACCCCGAGCACAATATGTGGATCGGTCTTGAATATTTCTGCAGCGAAGGCGACGATATGTGGAATATGAGCGATGAGGACTTTATCGCATTTGCAATATCCGAGCTTGAAAAAATCGACGTAATCGAAAAGGGTTCTGTTAAGGACAGCGTAAGAATTAAGGTCAAGAAAGCATATCCTGCATACTTTGGCGCTTACAACGACTTTTCCACGGTAAGAAATTACCTTGACTCTATAGAAAACCTCTGGTGCATCGGAAGAAACGGTCAGCACAGATATAACAATATGGACCACTCTATGCTTACAGCCGTTGAGGCGGTAAACGCTGTAAAGGTCGGATCTGTAGATAAGTCTACCGTTTGGAACGTAAACACCGAAAAGGAATATCACGAAGAAAAAAAATCAAATTAAAGGATCCTATCAATGAATAATTCAGCAGACCGCTCGGAGCTCTGCATTGATCTTCCCGAGCCATTCTACAAAAGATTTCTCAAACGCTTTTCTATACCTGTATTTATATCATTCTTATTCTTCGCCTTTAGTTTTTTTACCGTCATATATTATATTACCGGACCTTCAGAGGGATTTCTCCATTCTGACTGTACAGACTCTCTTCTTTGGGCATATGCCACGGTAGAGACCGGAGAAATAATCGCACAGGATTTTATATACGCGGCTATCCTCCCGTTTTCATCAAATCTTTGGATGATACCGATAATAAATATATTCGGATACACAATGACCGCTCAGATAGTATCAATGGTGATATTCGCTATTCTTTTCAGCGCATCGCTTATCTGGGTATTTCACAATCTGCGCCTTTCTCTTGCACTCAACTTCACTGCGTCCGGTTGCGTCTTGATGCTTTTGTCTTCAAGTGTAAAGATGAGAGAAATAATGTGGGAGCACGTAATATACTACAGTCTTGCACTTTTGCTTATAAACTGCATACTCTCGCTTTCTCTTACCGCATTGCGCGCATGGAAAGAATTCTGTGATAAAAATGAGAAGAATGCTTTTATAAAGTTTATTGTTACTCTCGTATTTCTCGCGATCATAACCACCGGTACCGCAACAAACGGAATACAGCTCATACTTATGACTACCATACCCGTTTTCGTAGGTGTAGTCGCTGAGGTATTCTTCAACTCCAAAGAAAAGCTGCTGTCAACTAAAAATATAGGCTGCGGAGCGGTTGCCGTAACACTTCCCTTCTGCTCGCTTCTCGGCTTGCTTATTCTCGGGCACATCAAGGGAGATGTAGAGGTCTGGTATACAAACTATTACTCGCAGCTCTCAAGCATTGAAAATTGGCAGGCAAACCTTTTTAAGTTCCATAAGCATTTCCTTACGCTTATAGGCTTTGACGATACGAAAAAGAACTTTTTCCCGGCCGAAGGCGCAGAAAGCATCCTTACAGATACCGCTATATATAATATCTTGTCTATCGCTGTCTTTGCGCTTCTTATACTCATCCCGATCATAGGTGCATTCTTCTACAAGAAGTACAAAAACAAAGAAACCAAAGTGGCTATCATATCATATCTCACGCTTTTCCTCGCTATCCTCTTTCTTTTCGTATGCGGAAACATTTCTAACGTCAATTGGCGTCTCGTCCCGGTTGTCGGAGGAGCAATGCTCCCGATCTTTGCAATGGTAAACGAGCTTGTGCTTTCATATAAGACCCGCATCACAAAAGAAACTGAGGAATCAGAGCAAAACGGATCGCTCGGCATGAGACTTGCATCTCTTATAGTTGCTGTATTTCTCCTGTTTTCTGTTGTAAATATTTCAATCATTCGCAAGATCCCCGAAGACTACGGCCGTAACAATACTCTACATCAGCTTACCGAAGTTCTGATCGAAAAGGATCTCACGTACGGCTTTGCTACGTTCTGGAACTCGCAGGCAATAACACTTCTCTCGGATTCAAAGGTGAGCTGCCGTGACGTCAATGCAACCGCCGAGGACGGAGTAAAGATATACAGTTATCAGACATTCAACAGATGGTATGAGCCTCAAGAGGGGGTAGATAAGTATTTCGTTATTCTAAGCGGTCCCGAATATATGAAGGTCCTCAGAAATTCGACATGGGCGGAATGGACGGAAAATCAGCTTATCGAAACGATCACAGACGTAGAAGGCTTCTATATATTCGTTTTTGACGGATACTTGCAAGGAATAAAATAATACCGTGTGTATCACGTTTCATTGTGATTTCAAATTGCCCTTCACAATCAAAAGACGGATTTTTCCTTACCAGGTTTCACTTTTTAATAACTTTATTTTAAACTAAACAAAGCAAGCGGAGGCTTTTACCGAACGGTATCAGCATCCGCTTGTTTTACTGTGCCGACAATGCGTACAGAAGCAAACAAGATGATTATATTTTTTATAAATTTCAAAAAAGCTATTGACAAACCGATATGTTTGTGTTATAATATATGTAAAGTGTTTTGCTTTACACCTGATTATTACGAAAGGACACTGTCAGAATGCGCGAGAAAGAGCTTCAGTTCGGACTTTTGCTTGACTTTTACGGAGAGCTCATATCCGATAAAAGGCGAAACGTTCTTGATCTGTATTATAACAACGATTATTCTCTCGCCGAAATATCCGAGCAGATCGGTATCACAAGACAGGGGGTTCTCGATTCAATTAAAAAAGGCAAGGAAGAGCTTTCGTTCTTTGAGGAAAAATTGAATCTTGCAAAACGCTTTGAAGAGAATGAGATAGCCGTGCAAAAAATACGCGCTATACTTTCTTCCGAAAAGACGATCAGCGATCACGCACGAAAGGAAATAAACGCGATCCTTCTTGCGTTTTTGAACTGATAATTACGCGTTGAAAGGAATACTTGAATGTTTCAAAGTCTTTCTGAAAAGCTTGCAAATGCTTTTAAAAAATTCAAAAGCAAAGGAAAACTTACGGAAGCCGACATAAAAGCAGGAATGCGTGAGATAAAGCTCGCCTTGCTCGAGGCTGACGTAAACTATAAAGTAGTTACTTCTTTCATAAAAACGGTAAGCGCACGTGCGGTTGGTACAGAGGTCCTCGAATCTCTTCTTCCCGCCCAGCAGATCGTAAAGATAGTAAACGAGGAGCTGACGGCTCTTATGGGCACAACTCAAGCCAAGCTCACTATCTCTCCCAAGCCTCCCACGGTAATAATGATGGTAGGTCTTCAAGGTGCAGGTAAAACTACTCATGCCGCAAAGCTTGCAGGCATGTACAAAAAACAAGGCAAACGTCCCCTCCTTGCCGCGTGTGACATATACCGCCCGGCAGCTATAAAACAGCTTCAGATACTCGGAGAGCAGCTTGATATCCCCGTATTTACGTTGGGCGACCAGACTTCTCCGGTGAAGATTGCGAAAGAGGCTGTTAAATATGCCGACATGAAGGGCTACGACATGGTATTTGTCGATACCGCAGGACGCCTTCACATCGATGAAGAGCTTATGGCGGAGCTCCAAAGCATCAAGGAAAACGTATCTCCTACGGAAATACTTCTCACTATTGACGCCATGATCGGTCAGGATGCCGTAAACGTTGCCTCTCACTTCAATGATCTTCTCGATATAACCGGTGTCATTCTCACAAAGCTTGACGGTGATACGCGAGGAGGTGCCGCTCTGTCTGTAAGATACGTTACCGGGAAGCCGATAAAATTTATCGGTACCGGTGAAAAGCTCGACAATATAGAGGCTTTCTACCCCGACAGAATGGCAAGCAGGATCCTCGGCATGGGAGATATTCTTTCTCTCATTGAAAAAGCCGAGCAAGCGTATGATGAAAAAAAGGCAAAAGACCTTGAGGAAAAGATACGCAAGCAACAATTTACCCTTGACGATTATCTCGATCAGTTCGCACAACTCAGAAGCATGGGCGATCTGAATCAGATCGCGGCTATGATACCCGGTATGAAACCCGGTGCTCTCAAGGATGCTCAGATAGATGAAAAAGCGCTCGGACGTACCGAAGCAATAATCAAATCGATGACACCCGCAGAGAAAAACGATCCGTCAATAATAAACGGATCTCGTAAAAAGCGTATTGCAAACGGAAGCGGAACCTCCGTTGAAGAGGTCAACAAGCTCCTGAAGCAATTCGATCAGATACAAAAGTTGATGAAGCAATTCACAAAGCCCGGAAAACGCGGTAATATGTTCGGCAAAAAAGGTTTTCCGTTCTAATCTTGTTTAAATTCCCAACGGATTTAAAAAATATAAAATAAATTTAATTTTCATTTTTGGAGGAAATAAAAATGGCAGTAAAAATCAGACTTAAGAGAATGGGCGCAAAGAAAGCTCCCTTTTACCGTGTAGTTGTTGCAGACAGTCACTCTCCCCGTGACGGTAAGTTCATCGAAGAGATCGGCTACTACAACCCTCTCACAGAGCCCGCAGACATCAAGATCGATGTTGAAAAGGCAAAGAAGTGGATCGACAACGGCGCTCAGCCCACAGAAACCGTTAAAGTTCTTCTCAAGAAGAGCGGTATCGAAGACTAATCCATAACGATACTTACCTTTAGAAAGGCAAGAGTGAATAATGGATTTACAAAAATTAATAGTGGACATAGCAAAAGCTATCGTAGACAAACCTGAATATGTAAATGTCACTGTCAACGAAGATGAGACATCGGTTGTTTATGTTCTCAATGTCCATCAGGATGATATGGGACTTGTAATCGGAAAACACGGTAAGATCGCGAAGTCTATACGCTCTGTTGTAAAAGCAGCTGCGTTCAGCACACATAAAAAAGTTACCGTAGATATAAGATAACTTATTTCGGTTACAAATACTTTCGGATTTCCGGAAACAAAAAAGGTTTAAAAAACGAGGCATTTTGCCTCGTTTTTCATTAACAATTAAGGAGAAAATATGAGTAAATATATTATGTCCCTTGATCAGGGTACCACAGGCTCAAGATGTATAATTTTCAATCTCGACGGTAAGCCTGTCGCTTCAGACGCAGCAGAATACCCGCTTTCCTGCCCTGCCGACGGTTGGGTAGAACAAAAAGCGGAGGATATTTGGGAGTCGCAGTTCAAAGTAGCTAAAAATGCACTCACGATCGGAGGTATATCCGCAGACGATATAGTTTCCATAGGTATAACCAATCAGCGAGAAACCACTATAGTTTGGGAAAAAGCCACAGGTAAGCCTATTTGCAACGCAATCGTATGGCAATGCAGACGTACAGCGCAGCTTTGCGACAAGCTCAAGGAGGAAGGCCATGCTGATTTCATCAGAGAAAAGACAGGTCTTCTTATAGACGCATATTTTTCGGCTACAAAGCTTAAATGGATACTCGACAATGTGGAAGGCGCAAGAGAAAGAGCGGAGAGAGGCGAGCTTCTTTTCGGCACTGTAGACACTTGGCTTATATATAATCTTACCGGTGGAAAGTCACACGTAACCGACCCTTCAAACGCTTCAAGAACGATGCTCTTCAACATAAATACTTGCACATGGGATGATGACCTTCTCAAATTCTTTAACATCCCTAAAGCAATGCTTCCCGATATCTGCTGCTCGGGCGGAAGGATAGCAATGAGTGACCCTTCCCTATTTGGAAGATCAATTCCGATATGCGGAGTAGTCGGAGATCAGCAGGCGGCTCTCTTCGGACAACTGTGCCACAAGGCAGGCGATGTAAAGAATACTTACGGAACAGGCGGATTTATGCTTATGAACACAGGAAGTAAGCCCGTATTCAGTAAGAACGGCCTTCTCTCCTCTGTCGCGTGGAGCATTGACGGAATGCAAACAAATTATGCCCTCGAGGGATCTGCGTTCATTTGCGGAGCAGCTGTTCAGTGGCTCAGGGACGGACTCAAAATAATTACAGTTCCTGCAGAAAGCGAAGATCTTGCACTTCAGGTGAAGGACTCGGGAGGAGTATATTTCGTCCCCGCATTCGTTGGACTCGGTGCACCTCACTGGGATCCTTACGCACGCGCCTCATTCCACGGTATAACAAGAGTTACAACAAGAGCCCATATCACAAGAGCGGTTCTCGACGCTATTACCTATCAAACAACAGATATTCTCGACCTTATGAAAAAGGAATCCGGACTTGATATCTGCTACCTCAGAGTTGACGGCGGTGCATCCGCAAACAATTTACTTATGCAGCTTCAGGCAGATAATGCAAACGTTATTATTCAGCGTCCCGAATGTATAGAGGTCTCCTCGCTCGGTGCTGCACTTCTCTCCGGTCTCGGCGCAGGTGTTTACGCCGACATGGACGAGCTTAATAGAATAGCGGGAAGATTCTTCACGTTTGATCCTCAGATAGACGATGCGGAAAGAGCTTCCAGGATCTCTAAGTGGCATAAGGCTGTAGAGCGCTCCAAGGGATGGGATCTTTGATAAATGTGACTAAGGCGCAAAAGATCAAGCTTTCTCTGACATCACTCATGAGTCTGCTCTCAATAGTACTTTTTGCGTCAGATCCTTCTCCAACTAAACTGATATGTGTCTTTGCTATGATATCGTCAAGCCTTGGAGATATAGCCTTAATGGATCTTAAGCTTATTACAAAGCATATAAAAAATGATCTTCTCGCTGTCGGTATGTTCTTTTTCGGTATCGCACATATACTTTACATAGTACTGTATATCATAAAATCCGCGCATGCAGATGCCTCGATCAATATAGGAACCTGCATTTCAGTCGGAATATCACTGCTTACCGTTGCTTTACTTATTGTTATCAGCATTAAAAGAAAAAGCCTGCCTTTTTGGATCGTTATTTTCGGAATATTCTATATTCTCATTCTATCTATCAATCTATGCACGGTATCAACGCTTGCCTTTTCGCTTGGCGGATCAACGTATGTTACACTCATAGGTGCTTTGGCTTTCTTTATCTCGGATATAATTATTGCATTAAGCAGATTGCTTGCTCTGGCAGGCTGTGAGATACCGATATGGTCATTCTACGTTACAGGTCAGATATTATTGATATTCGGTGCATAGATCCGCGCTTAAGTGCAAAAACTAACACCGAACGCTTTGGCGTTCGGTGTTAATTTTTATGGAGTGAAAAATGAAAAATAATCAAAAGTGCGCAATCATAGGCTGCGGAAACGTAGGAGCCACAACCGCTTACACATTGATGCAAAGCGGACTTGTTTCAGAGCTTGTTCTTATTGACGTAAACAAAAAGAAGGCTGAGGGAGAGGTTCTTGATATCCTTCATTCAATTCCCTTCCACTCGCCCGTAAACATATATTCGGGTGATTACTGCGACCTTATCGACTGTGGAATAGTAATAATAACCGCAGGTGCAAGTCAAAAGGTGGGAGAAAGCCGCACCGACCTTGTTAAGACAAACGTAAAAATATTCAAGAGCATTATAGATTCAGTATGTAGCTATACTACTACCGCAACCATAATAGTTGTAACCAATCCCGTTGACGTGCTCACCTATGAGGTGTTGAAGGAGTCAAAGCTCCCTCCGAACCGGGTGATAGGGTCCGGAACCGTGCTTGACAGTGCACGTCTGAAATATCTTCTCGGGAATCATTTCGGAGTTGACCCACGAAACGTACACGCCTTTATAATAGGAGAGCACGGTGACAGTGAGCTTGCAGTATGGTCAAGTGCTAATATATCCGGCATAGATATAGACTCATATTGCTATAAATGCAATCACTATAACTGTGACTTTGAAAAGCTTTCCGAAATATGTGAAAACGTAAAGCACTCCGCATATAGGATCATAGAGTCAAAAGGGGCTACCTATTATGCTATCGCTGACGCAACGCGGCGTATAGTAAGCGCAATAATACGAGACGAAAAAGCAATTCTCCCCGTTTCGGTATACCCTGACGGTAAATACGGTCTCAATGATCTGTGCATTGGTCTTCCGTGCATTGTAGGAAAAGACGGAATCGAAAAGGTGCTTGAAATTCCCCTGAACGATGAAGAAAGAAAAAAGCTGCTTTTTTCGGCAGAATCGATCAAAAAAACAATAAAAAAATAACACCTTCACCCGTGTTTCTCTGAAAGTAGTAAAAACGGCCTGCGTATAATTCCGCAGACCGTTTATTTATTATTACACCGTAAGTGTAATTAATTATATATCCATCTTTATCTGTCCACCGAGATTCTTCTTGTGTTTATCAAGAAGATTGTGGATCCTATTGACAGGATTAAGAAGATTAGATATAGTCTCATCATGGTTAAGTGTGTCGATGATGTAAGAAACGTACTTACACATATTGACCTCAACGTACCAATCCTTTTCGAGGAGCTCATTCGGACGGTAAACGAGGTTGGTGGTAAATATCTTGTTGAAGAGACCGTCCTTATATGCCTTATCAAACTTTTCGAGTCCGTCTGTAAAGAGACCGAAGGAAGCAAAATTATATATATGCTTTGCACCCTTCTCCTTGAGCTGATATGCAACGTCGATTATAGAATCACCGGAGGATATCATATCGTCAACGATAATAACGTCCTTTCCGGAAATATCACGTCCGAGATACTCATGAGCAATTATAGGATTCCTACCGTTGACGATCACAGAATAGTCACGTCTCTTATAGAACATACCTATATCTATACCGAGGACCGAGGAGTAATACATACATCTTTCCATAGCGCCCTCGTCGGGAGAAATGATCATAAGATCTTCCTTATCGAGCGATATGTCGGGAACAGCCTTTACCAAAGCTTTAAGCATTTGATATGTAGGTCTTACGTTATCAAAACCGGAAAGCGGAATAGCGTTTTGAACTCTGGGGTCGTGAGCATCAAACGTAATGAAATTTGTAACTCCCATGCTTACAAGCTCCTGCAGCATAACAGCGCAGTCAAGAGATTCTCTGGATGAACGCTTATGCTGTCTTCCTTCATAAAGCATAGGCATAATTACAGATACTCTGCGTGCCTTACCCATAATGGCAGAAATGATACGTTTAAGGTCTGCATAGTGATCGTCGGGACTCATAGGTCTTTCTACGCCGTACATCTTATATGTCTGACCGTAATTAAACATATCACAGATAATATATACGTCGTGACCGCGAAGAGACGTACGGACAAGACCTTTGCCCTCACCCGTACCGAAACGCGGGGTATCGACCTCGGCCAGAAAAGTATCCCCTTCACCGTGTCGTCTCCATTCCTTAAGATATGCATCGATCTGTGTAACGAAGCTCTCGCATCCGCGCATGCCTATTACGCTTAAAGGCCCATAAAGTGTGTCTTTCATAATTTTTCCAACCTTCCGTGTAAAAATTTATACTTTTAAAATGCTTTTCAGAATATACGTAATAATATTATAACATATTTCCGCAGAAAATGCAAACATTATTTTTCTTTTTTTTTGATTCACCCTATTTTTCGTCATTATGTTCAAAAATCAAAGCTTTTATTGTGCAAAAAGATGAAGAATGTTGCAACAAAAATAGGGTATTTAACCTATTTTATCTCCAAAACGGTAACTCCGCCATCCCCTTCACCGTGAACACCTACACGGTAAGAGGATATCCTGGGATCTGTGCGTAATTTTCCCCATAAATAATTTTTGAGAGCACCCGTTCCTTTCCCGTGTATCAATCTCACGCTGTGAAGTCCGGCCAGCATCGCCCTGTCGATATACCTGTCAACGAGAGCCCATGCTTCATCTCCTGTTTTACCACGCAGATCTATCTCGCTTGAACAGCTTTTATCAACAGAAGTTCCGTACGATTTAACAGAGCGCTTTTTATTATCCGCAGAAATGAATACTGCATCGTTTTCAACAAGGCGCAAATTTGCAAGCTTTGTTCTCGTCTTTACGACACCCGTGCGAACAACAACGTTTTCACCCGAGATCTCTATGATACTTCCCTCACGGTCAATACTTGTAACTATTACTGTATCTCCTATCTTCAGAGGTCTCGGAAGTACGTAATTTTCGTTTGTAGGCTCATCAGCCAATATCTTCGATTCGTTGTCTCTCAAATATTTTCTGACCTCAGCGCGAGTTTTTGCGAGCTCGTCGTTAAAATTTACCGAGTCCTTGGCACGTCTGAGCTTGTCCAGCTCGTTAAAGACATATTCACTCGACATGCGTGCACTCTCAACAATAGAACGGGCTTTTTCTTCCGCTTTTTCCTCGGCCGTTTTCGCAGCCGCAAGCGCACGGTCGGTCTTCTCCTTTTGTTCACGCTTATAAGCCTCAAATTCAGCCTTGAGCTTTTCGAGCTCGGCTTTTTTCTTCTGCTCACGCACGCGCTCCTCTTCAAGCCGCCCTATAACGTCCTCAAAGCTTTGCTTGTCACTTGCAATATGTTGGTTCGCTCTGTCGATTATCTCCTCGGAAATACCGAGCTTGCTGCTTATTGCAAAAGCGTTAGACTTTCCGGGCGTACCTATTATAAGCTTGTATGTCGGTCGAAGAGTATCTACGTCAAATTCGCAGTTTGCATTTGTGACTCCCGGTGTACGGAGGGCATATACTTTAAGCTCCGCATAGTGAGTGGTTGCCGCGCACAACGCACCCTTCATTCTTATCTCTTCTATTATTGACACAGCAAGAGCGGCGCCTTCAACGGGATCCGTTCCTACTCCAAGCTCATCAAAGAGCACAAGCGATCTGTCAGTGACGTCATTAAGAAGAGACACGATATTTACCATATGTGAGGAGAAGGTGGACAACGATTGCTCGATGCTCTGTTCATCTCCTATGTCGGGAAGCACATTATCGAGCATTCTTATCCTCGATCCATCGTTTACGGGAATATGAAGTCCTGAAAGTGCCATTACCGAGAAAAGACCGAGAGTTTTCAGAACTACGGTTTTTCCTCCCGTATTCGGCCCGGTTATGACCATTGTGTCATAACTTCCACCGAGTTTTATATCGACAGGAACAACGACGTCCTTTGATATAAGAGGATGTCTTGCCTTTTTGAGAATTATCTCACCGTCTTCTTCTATAGCGGGTGCGCACGCATTCATTTTGGCCGAAAGCTGACCGCATCCGAAATAAAACGCCAGATCTCCAATATTCTCTATATTAAGCTTAGCTTCCTCTGAATAAGACGCAAGCATACTTGAAAGCGCGTAGAGTATTCTGTCGATTTCGGCTTTCTCGGCACTTTCGAGTGTACGAAGCTCGTTATTTGCTTCAACCACCGCTACAGGCTCTATAAAAAGCGTCGCCCCGGATGAAGACGTATCATGCACAAGACCCTTGATCTCATTTTTATGCTCGGCCTTAACAGGTACAACGTATCTTCCGCTTCTTATCGTTACGATGTTTTCCTGAACGTATTTAGAATACGCTCCGCTCGTGTACTTCTGCAATATCTCCTTTATCTTACTGTTAACACGTTTTATATTCCTTCTTATATCTCCGAGTTTTGGGCTTGCCTCGTCAGCGATCATATCCTCACTGATTATAGCATTAAAAATCTCTTTTTCAAGATTTCTGTTTTGAATAAGCCTTTCAAACACCGTATCCAGGCAGGTATCAAATGTCCTGTTTACCGCAGAGTATTCGTAAAGTGCTCTTGCGGTCCTGAAAAGCGAGGCGGAATCAAGAAGCTCTCTCGGAGAAAGTGTTGCTCCTTTGCAAGCGCGATCTATAGCATCACTTACGTTACTCGCGCCGCCGAATGGTGGCATTCCCTTATACGAAAGAAGCTTTACCGCATCCGTAGTCATTGCCATAGCAGAACGGCATTCTCCTATATCGTCGTACGGCTCGAGTAAGAAGGCTCTTTCTTTTGCATAAGATACCGGAATACACTCTGAAAGCATAAGCTGTATTTTATTGAATTCGATAGCTGTTATAAATTTTTTATTCTTCATATACTTTTCCTGTTAATATATTTGTCTCTCTTTTCAAGACTTGAATTTAGATCTTACCGAATAATAGTATTTAAGCGACTCAAAATCACGTTCAAGGTGGTTCAGAGTATAAGTCTTACATGCCGCTTCAAACAAGTGCAGCTCATGCTCATCCTCAAGTCTGAACGACAGCATTTTTGAAAACGGAGCACATATGACAAAGTGCATAGCGCAAATAACGTCGGGGGTCACCGGACACAATATATTCACCGGAGCGTGGTAATCACTGTCGTCCGGAGATATCTGAAGAGGCTGATCGGCTCTTTTCCTCATGCACGAATTACATATGATACCGCCGTTCATAACATCAAGGTACATATCCTCGCTGAGTTTTGAACAGACCTCACACTTTGTTACAGACGGCATGTATCCGGACACAGACATAGCTTTAAGCTCAAACGCACCCTTTATAAGATCGTACGCCATTTCGCTTTTATAATTAAGCGCATACAAAGAGTTAAATGTGACCGCGAGAATGTCGTAACACTCCTGACCGTCATCACTCAACTCATACGCTACGTCCATAATATATGCGGAAAGTGCTGATGCAACGATATTGCTCCGTATATTCATGAACGGCTCAACAAGCTCGCATTCTTTCATCCAGCACATACTGTCTTTTTTGTAGAATACAAAATTCATGTAGTATCCTACAGACATAGTGCCTGCTGAGGATCGCGACCCCTTTGCGGCTTTACCTATAACTGTGACCCTACCCTTTTGCGGTGTAAGAACCGTAAAAATACAATCCCCTTCACCATACACATTTTCGCGTATTATAAGCCCCTCTGTCTTAATAAGTTTACTGTTCATTCTTATATCCGAAGTTTCCGATCACGTTTGCACTCTCGCGCCAATTCTCCTTAACCTTCACCCAAAGATTAAGATACACCTTAACACCGAAGAACTTTTCAAGGTCTTCTCTTGCGTAAGTGCCTATAAGCTTAAGAGACGCACCGTTTTTTCCTACAATTATTCCCTTGTGCGAAGCCTTCTCGCAGAATATTTCGGCGCGTATTCTTATAAGAGTTCCCTCATCCTTGAATTCTTCTATAACAACTGCTGTTCCGTGCGGGATCTCTTTATTTAGCGTTTTGAGTATTTTTTCTCTTATTACCTCCGACGCGAGCTGTCTTTCGGGCTGATCGGTAATTATATCGTCCGGGAAGAACCATTCAGACTCCTGCATAAACTTCGAGCACTCCGCAACAAAGTCCTTTGTCATATTTCCTTTTTTTGCGCTCATAGGAATAAATGCATCGAAATCGTGCATACCTGCATATTCGCTTATCGCCTGCGCTATCTGTTCTCTGTCGACAAGGTCGGTCTTATTGAGAACGAGAATAGACGGCATCCCCGATTTTTTCAGAAAAGAAATTATATCCTTCTCTACGTTTGTTATTCTTCCGGAACAATCGGTTACCAATACCAACGCATCTGCGTCCTTCATAGAATCATTTGCGCTCTTGACCATATATTCGCCGAGAGCGTTCTGAGGCTTGTGGATACCGGGCGTATCGAGAAATACAAACTGATCGTCACCTACAGTATGTATGCCTATTATTCTGTTTCGTGTAGTTTGAGGCTTACTTGATACTATTGCAACCTTTTCTCCGATAACAGAGTTCATAAGTGTGCTTTTTCCTACGTTCGGACGTCCTACTATTGCTATAAATGCAGTTCTTTTCATTTAAGGTCATCCTCCGTCTCACACTTCAAGATGAAGCTTTTTCATGATCTCTCTCTGTTTTGCGCGCATTATCTTCTCGTCCTCTTCTTCTATATGGTCGTAACCGATAAGATGAAGCATCGAATGAGCGGTAAGGAAAGCTACCTCTCGCTCAAACGAGTGATCGTAAAGCTCAGCCTGCTCTACCGCCTTTTCAAGCGAGATCATGATATCACCAAAAGAAAATTCTCCTTCTATATCGATAAAATCCTCAAACATCGGGAAGGAAAGAACGTCTGTCTCGGAATCTATACCGCGATTGAGTCTGTTTACCTCTCTGATCGTTTCGTTATCTGTGAACGTGACAGAAAGAGACGCGCTCTTATCTGCCGCGCTTATAACGATATTGTTTATATACTTCTCAGATTCTATAACCGTAGCTACTGTTTTAACCAAAAGTCCTTTTATATCCGGTGTGAGAGTTACCTTTTCCTGATCGTTTGAAAAATAAATTTTGAGCTTCATTGTTTTTTATCTCCGTTCTTATAATTTGTTGCTTTGTATTTTTTCATTTCGCTTTTTACTGTGTGTGTTTTTTCGTATTTGTCATACGCAAGTATGATCTTCTGAATAAGTCTGTGGCGTACCACGTCTTTCTCGGAAAATCTGTGTATCTTTATATCCTCTATATCGGCAAGGATCTCACAAGCAGCGACAAGACCGCTTTTCTGACCGTACGGAAGGTCTATTTGCGACGGGTCACCTGTCACTACCGCCTTGGAATTGAAGCCGAGCCTTGTAAGAAACATCTTCATCTGCTCAAACGTGGAGTTCTGAGCCTCGTCAAGAATTATAAACGAATCATCAAGAGTTCTTCCTCTCATGTAAGCGAGAGGGGCTATTTCAATAATGCCCTTTTCGATGAGCTTTGAGTATGTCTCTTGTCCCATCATCTCAAAAAGCGCATCGTATAGTGGGCGAAGATACGGGTCTATCTTGCTTTGAAGATCTCCGGGGAGAAATCCGAGCTTTTCTCCGGCTTCTATAGCGGGGCGCGTAAGTATTATACGGCTGACCTGTTTATTGCGCAGTGCCTTTACCGCCATCGCAACCGCAAGAAAGGTCTTCCCGGTACCCGCCGGTCCTATTCCGAATACAATAGTATTGTTTTTTATGGCTTCGACATATTTTTTCTGTCCTACAGTCTTCGGCTTTATCGGCTTTCCCTTTCCGGTTATACATATGCAGTCGTTGAGAGATTCAAGCTCGTCTGTGCTTCCGTCCTTAACGCTGTCAACAACGTATCCCGTCTTTATATCGTCTATCTCCGATTCGGATGCAATATCCCGCAGTTTCTCTACCGCACGTGCTGCGAGTGCTACCGAGGGACCGTCGTCACCCATAACGACCACAGCATCGCCGCCATCTCCTATTCGATTATAGATGTTTACTCCGAATGCGTTTTCGACTATTTTTACGTTTGAGTCAAACGCCCCAAAAACGCGTCCTATCTGGTCGGGAGAGTCAAATGCAATTTTTATCTGTTCCATTAACAGCCTCCATGTATTTATTATTCACCTTCAAATTCAACGGTTCGTCCTATTTCTCTTTCGTACCATACCTCACATTTGAGTATCAAAGAGTTTTCCGTAACCATATATTCACTTTCCACTGAAAGTATCTCGGCATCCGAAAGCTCTTTTTCAAGAAACGCATCAAATTCTCTTCTCGCTTCGTCTTTCGCCTCGTCTTCTCCGCGAAGCTTCACAGTGTAGTCGCTTTCGCGGTATTCTATCCTCTCAAAATATATCGGCAAGGATCTGTTGCCCTCTTTGATATTGTAGACGGTAAGATATTCGCTGAAATTTTCATATATGTTTCCAAAAGGCAGAAAGGAAAATCTTTTTTCAAAAAAATGAAAATTGACACCGTATTTTTTATTCCCCGTTTCCTGAAGAACACTGTATACAAACGGGATCTCAATTTCTATCTCTTTAAAATTCTTTCCGTAAACCTTACCACGAGCATACGTAAGATGTGTTCCGATCGCTTCTTTGCTTATTACTCCGCTTATGAGAAGATCTCCTTCTCTTACATACGCATCCGCCTTGACGCTTGCCATTCCCGAAAATATTTGCATTTCGGTTATGATAGCATCCTCACTTGCAACTATGTTGGCATACGGCAGCACTCTTTCTTCGAGTGATGCATTTATTCTCTCGCGTATTTCTACGTATGCCGTGTTTCCGCTTATATTCACGGATATCCACGACATTCTTTTATCATTGACAAGGGCTGCGCTTTCCACCGAATCTATATCGGTATCGGGAAGATAGCAACCGAGATAAAGACCGGAAAGCTTAAGTACTTCCGTAAGCTCGCTTTCTTTTATGATCTCATTCCCCGTAATTTCTATATTCCATAAAAACGAAGATGAAGCCATGGTAATACAGAGAAGAAGTAACGCTCCGATAAAAATACCGCTCCTTCTTTTGTATCTGATCAAAAACGGTATGATCCCGCCGATCGATGCCTCACGGTAAGGAATACGCAGAGAATCAAAGCATGCTTCCGCTCTCGCGGATAAAAAATACGGAACACTGCAAAAAAAGCTTTTCTCGGAAAATGAATGAGCCTCACACTCAATAGAAGCGGAAATACACGCATTAGTAACAGAAGCCGCGTATTCTTTGGGGAATTCATAACGCTTACTGCCCAAGATCGAATGAATACTCAATGTGCGTCACTCTCCCCTCGGTGCTTTGTCAGAAAAGAAAACGCATTTTATCTCTCCCCCGATACCGATATCTTTTTTTGAAAATGCTGAGCAAAACAGCGATCTTCCGCATACGCTTATATATTTCTTCCCAAGGAACACGGTTATGAGGCTTGGAGAATAATAGGCTATTCTTTTGCATCCTCTAACTGTAACACGCCTCATATCCGGCATATCAAGAGAAAAGCCGGACAGATCAATACTTATGCGATCAAGCATTTCAGACGAAGCAGCACGCAGACCCTCAAATCGTTCTTTTTTGTTTTTGTTTTTGCTTTGCATTTTTATCACTCCGATACACATATTATTTTTATAAAAAATATGCATAGGAAGGAAAAAATAAAACCTATGAAAAAGAAAATGAGTTCACTTGGTATATCTATCTTTTCGGCAATGCTTATTACATTTATATTTTTGAGTAATGCCGGTGCATCCGCCGATGCTTTTATAAAAGGAGCTCTCATATGCGCTAAAAACGTAGTACCGTCTCTGTTTCCACTAATGATAGCATCCGACCTTATCGGAAAAGCAAGTGCAAAAAAAAGCTCTGCCCTGCTGCTTCTTTCTATGGGGTGGGCGTTCGGATTTCCGATATGTGCTGTCGGAGGATCCCGGCTTCTCAAAGAAAAAAGGATAAATGACGACGTGTACGATATTCTGATCTGTGTGGGTGGCATTCCGAGCATCGGCTTTTTTCTGGGAT
>SVRJ01000046.1 GCA_015064885.1 Oscillospiraceae bacterium | reverse complement strand
CTTTTCATGAAAGGGATATAAAAAATGAACAACGATAAAATTAAGCAGGTTCCCGATAAGGAGAGCGCCGCTGTTCTTCAAGCGGTATATAAATGTGGGAAAATGGGAAGCGAGTCCGCGGTATCCTTGCTCAAATATGCAAAGACGAGTGAGATGAAAAGCGATATGACGTCTATATTCAACGGATATAAAAAGATGTCCTCCGACTCATCCGAGAAGCTTGTAAAAATGGGAGTGGCTCCTGAGGAGACAGACTTTCTTGCTAAGATGGGATCAAAGATAGGAATGACGGTAAATACTATGATAGATTCGAGCAATTCGCATCTTGCCGAAATGGTCATACAGGGAGCGAATATGGGAATAACAGACCTTCAGAGCAGCGTCAACAAATACAAGGATACCTCCTGCGATAAGGAGATCATAAAGGATGCTGAGCGGGGAATTGAATTCAACGAGCAGGTCATAGAGGACATGAAGAAATATCTTTGATCAAAAAACAAAAGGACGAGATCTGTCTCGTCCTTTTATGATGTTTGCTTTTTTGGTACAGAGCGCTTGATTTTTTGTTTTACTCAAGTGTTATGCTGTCTGTATCCAGAAACGCCTGAGAGGCGAGGTATGAATCTGCCGGGATAGCACGCGACGCTCCGCACACGGTGCATTTTATGATGATCCCGCTCTCTGTTTCGCTTATCTCATAGCTTTTGCTCGGGCTGTCGCATTTGCAGTATATTTTACCCTCCTCGTCGAGCTCTCCGAGAACGTACATTATCGTATTGAGAGCATCGGCATCCACAGAGGAATTCTTCTTGTGAAGACCTTCAAAGGACTCTATACCGTTTTCGTCCATCATATTGAGTATTTCAAGCTCTGTTCTCGAAAGCTCGGCACGCACGTGGTCGAGGTCTCCGATGAATACCGTCTCGGATCCCGTGTATGGACATTCGAGCGTGAATATCTCCTTACCCTCGAATGCGGGTCTTGAAACAGAATACGTGTGCGGGGAAGGGCAGAAAATACAAGGGGCGGTTATCTTCAGCTTATCCTTGTTTTCATATGTAAAGACAGCCTCGCTTCTCTTACAAGGACATCTCAGCGACACCTTTTCCGCCGTAAGAGCAAAAACCCCCTCGTTGCTTATAACGCCTTTTCCGCAGTACGGGCAGCGGTAGGCTATAACAGTATCTTTGGTTTCGATCATATTTATGTATCTCCGTTCCTTGTAGCTTGAAGAATATTGGTTAAAGAATCCGGGCTCCGCATAAGCGAATACCCGGATAAGAGTTTATACGTCTATTTTGTTCATGTTCTTTTCATTGATGTTTACAGCGGTGGACGTAACTGCTTCTTCATACCACTTTTCGTAGTCTTCGCTGAAGATAGCGTTTTCAACGTTCATATGCCATCTTTCATCGCCGTCACCGTCAAAGTACATAACGTGGTAACCGTAGGTTGTCTTGACAACGTCCGTGTCGCCGACCTTTCTTGCTTCGTCGAAGAGCCAGTCGTTGAACTCTGCTACCATCTGACCGTCATAAACGTTTTCATAGAATACAGAGGAGTCCTCTGTGTACTCGTTACCGAGAGCCTCGAACGCTTCACGTGTCTTTTCGCCGTCCTGGTAGAGCTTAAGGATTTCCTTAGCCTTAGCTTCGGGATCCTTGTGAACGCTTGTTGTGAAGAGAATGTGACCTACGTTCTTTGTGATGGAGGTATCCTTGTACTTTTCCTTTGTAACGAAGTTTACGTCAACAGTATAGGAATCCTTCTTTTCGGACTCTTCCTTGTCGATCTTAACGTCGTTAGCCTTTCTTGCAGCGTCGAAGAGCCATGTGGAAAGGTCGTTTTCTTCAACGTATGCGCCGCTCTTTACGTATGTTCCTTCAATAGTTGTTGTGAATGTGTCAAGAAGATCATCGTAAACCTTTTTTTCAGCCTTCTTGGTGTTGTCCTTTTCAAGCTCCTCTTTCTTGTCGTCGCTGTCTGTAGAATCTTCCTTCTTTTCGTCTTCAGCAAAGACGTCTATTTCAAGAAGAGCAGCCTTGAGCTTTTCAAGAGTAGATGTCTTGAATGCAGCCTTCTGGTCGTCGGTGTGCTTTTCGTTGTCCTTGAGAGACTTGAATTCTTCGTCGTATTCTGTTGTGAACTCTTCCTCAAAGAGAGTTTCCATGAGGTAGTCTACAAGTATTGTGAAGAAATCCTTGCTTGTTTTAGCATCTGCAAACTTTGCAGCGTAAGCTTCAGCGGTAGCCTTGGAATCGGTATACTTCTTTTCAACCTCATCCTTTACAGACTGTTCTGCGTCAGCCTTGTATGTTCCCTTTGTTACCTTAATGGTATACGTGAGGTAATCAATGCTGAGGAACTTATTCTGGTTTTCGTTGAAGTAGGAGTCTATTCTGTCATCACCGATAGCTTCGAGAAGTCTGTCCTTTACAACGTTGTAGTAGTTAGCGGAAATGATCTGGTATTCCATGACTGTTCTGATGTCCTTTTCGGAAACACCGCCGCCATAGATAGCCTTGATGTAGCTGCTGAGAGAGTATCCGTACTGGAGAGCTTCTTGTGAGATCTCGTTTATAGCATCGTCGATAGACTTCTTGTCCTTCTCAGATAGCTTGTCGAGACCTTCATTGTGAGCCATCTGACAGAGAACGAGGAGCTGCTTTGCCTGCTCGTTTGTCTGTTCTGCGAAAACCTCGAACCATGTCATCTCCTTACCGTCGTCATCGGTGTACACGCTCTTCTGATCCTTGAGTGAGAGAGAGGTGTTGAGACCGAAGTAAGAGAGGTAGGACGAATACTGTGCGAGAAAGTCGTTGTATACTGTCTTGAACAGATAGTTCATCTGTGAGCCGGAAAGTTCAAAATCGGCGGTTGAGCCGTAGTTGGAGAGCTTGAGCAAGATTCCGGAAGATGTTATAAAGCTGAACAAAACAACACCTACGAGGAGAAGTGCGAAAGAAGCAAGTATGAGGTTACCTGCCCAAAGCGGAACTCCCTTAGATTTTGTCTTGTTTGACTTAACGCCGCTGTTTGCCATTGCGAGAGCGTCTTCGTCTCTTCTTAATCTCGCGCGATTACCTTTTCCCATTTTGTGAGTCCTTGATTTACAGTGAATATGTAAATCTTCCTTTCAAGTTTTTATATTATTGGTTGGTGTGTTATGTAAGAGCTATCGGTCAACGATAGCATTTTAACATATAAAGGTGATGAACGTGTGACCGTTTTTTAAAATATCACACATTCATGATGACGGGTAGGATCATAGGCTTTCTCTTTGTCATTGAGTAGATGAGCTTTGATATGTCATCCTTTACTCTCGCCTTGAGAAGCATACGGTCAACCGTGTCAGACTTATTGAGGCATTCGTAGATAGTTTCGAGTGCCGCGGTCTTTATCTCCTCTATCAATTCTTCGTTTTCTCTTACGTAAACGAAGCCTCTCGATACGATATCCGGACCGTTGAGCAGTACCTTTTCGTTTGCGTCGATCGTAGCGACTATTACGATAAGGCCGTCCTGAGCGAGGTGGCGTCTGTCTCTGAGGACAATATTTCCTACGTCACCGACGCCGTACCCGTCGACGAGAATGTTGCCGGACGGAACGCTGCCGTTTATCTGTGCACCGCGTTTATCGATCTCGAGAACATCTCCTATCTGAGAAATGAAAATATTCTTTTCCTTCATTCCCATATAAAGCGCAAGATCCTTGTTTGCTTTGAGATGTCTGTTTTCGCCGTGTATCGGCATAAAGTATTTGGGCTTTGTGAGGGCCTGCATGAGCTTGAGCTCCTCGCAGCAAGCGTGTCCCGAAACGTGTACGTCCACAGAGGAGTCGTGGAGAACGTTTACCCCGTTTTTGGAAAGCTCGTTGATTATCCTTCCGACCAGCTTTTCGTTACCCGGAATAGCACTTGCAGAAAGTATTACAAGGTCTTTACTTCCGAGTGATATCTGGGTGTGCGCACCGAATGCCATTCTGTAGAGCGCGCTCATCGGTTCGCCCTGGCTTCCCGTTGAGATTATCGTAAGCTCGTGGGGCATGAATCTCTTCATTTCCGAGAGATCTATCAGCACTCCGTCAGGAACCGTCATATAACCCAGCTCACATGCGATCGAAACGATGTTCTGCATGCTTCTGCCTGTTATTGCAACCTTTCTCTTGTGCTTTGCCGATATATCGATTATCTGCTGTACCCTGTGCACGTTAGAGGAAAACGTTGCGATAACGAGACGCTTGTCTTTATTCGTTTCAAAAAGATATTCGAGCGAGGCACCCACTTTTTTCTCACTGGGGGTGTATCCGGGTCTTTCCGCGTTTGTCGATTCGCACATGAGGAGGAGAACACCCTCGTTGCCGAGCTCACCGAGTCTGGCGATGTTCATTACCTCTCCTTCTATCGGGGTAAGATCCAGTTTGAAGTCTCCCGAATGGATCACTGTTCCTACAGGTGTCTTTATTGCAAGACAGCAAGCGTCTGCGATAGAGTGGTTCACTCTGATGAACTCGACCTCAAGCTTACCTGCCTTGACCTTTTCGCCCGCTTCCACGTATCTGAACTTAGGCTTGTAGGGGATAACGTGTTCTTCAAGCTTTTTCTCAATTATACCGAGAGTAAGACGTGTTCCGTATATAGGCGGGTTTATGCTCTTAAGCATATAGGGTATGGCACCGATGTGGTCTTCGTGCCCGTGTGTGAGAAATACACCCTTTATTCTGCTTGCATTTTCTTCGAGATAGGACATATCGGGGATAACGAGGTCAATACCGAGCATATCCTCGTCAGGAAATCCCAGACCGCAGTCTACAACTATCATATCGTCAAGGTATTCGATGACGGTAATGTTTTTTCCGATCTCATTCAAGCCGCCCAAAGGAATTATCTTCAGCTTGCCGCTCTCTTGTGAGCCTTCTGATTTACCTTTTCCTTTTTTAGGCATAGATTACCTTCCTTTTCATTAGATTTCACACCGTACCGTGTGATTGAGAAATATATAACATCCGCAAGGGGGATATATTTTCGATAAAAATGCATTATCCATAATATTATACTACAAACCGTCTTGTTTGTCAATAGAAAAAATGAATTTTCACATTTATGAGATAAATAACGTGCAAATGATCAGATAAGTTATAAATGAGAGTGCACATCCGGATATAACACCGGAGAGAAAAACGAGGACGCTCTTGCTGAATATCCGTTCTTTCTTTTTTGCACCGCCGGCACATGGCGGTGCGGAGCCTCTTATTATTCTTTCCGCCTCCTTTACTATGTCGTCCTCAACGTAAGATGTGGAGTGGCAATCGCTTTTTATGAAGATACACGCCATATCGTATATTGCGTCCTTGCCTCCCTTTATTATAACCACGCGCCTTTCGTTTCCCTTGAGCATTATAACCGATATCCTTTCAAAATTTACCTTGAAGGTATTATTGCCGTGATGTCGCTGTTTAAAACACAATATCTGAAATAATTATACACGTAATGCAAGAGAAGATGGAAACTGTTAGCATGAGGGCGAGGAGAACACCGTTCTTTTTTGGTGAAACGCAGGAAAAATATGTTGAATGAATGTATACACACGTATCACTGCTGCTTATCATCAGTGCCGCGGCAAAAACGGAACGGAATCCGCTATCCGTGTTTTCGGCAAGGCTTGAAAGTATGGCGGAGGATGCGGATCCCGATATCGGACGTGTAAGAATAAGAGGAAGAAGCTCTGTATCAACGTATTTTGAAAGCGGGGTCATTGAGAGAAGTGAAGAAATATCTTCGATAATACCGCAGGCGGAGACGAGTTTTACGAATATACACAGAAGAAGAAGAGAGGGGAAAAGCCCGTAAAGAATACGTATTCCTTCCTTTACTCCGTTTACGTAGCTTGCAGTATAGCTTTTTCGCCGTAAAAGAAGCGCTCCCGATGCCACAAGTAAAAATATAATAGGAAGAGAGAAAAGCAGATCCGTCATACTACCTCCTTCTAAGCGCGCAGTACGCTTTCCCTATAAAAACCGAAAACACAAATGAAATAAGCGAGCATAACCATACGTACGGTAATATAGACAGAGGACTCGGAAACCCGCTTTCCTGAAGTATCGATATTACCGTTGTCGGAATAAGACTTATGGGGGCGGTTGAAACGAGGCACAGCATTACCATGTCGTCGTTGACCTTTTCATTTTTATCGTCAAGCTCCTTCATTATACCGAGTGCTATAGGCGTAGCTGCATTTCCTATTCCGAGCGCATTTGCACACACAAAAAGCGAGAGCCTTTCACTGAGATCTGTATTTTTTGACGCGGACGGAAAAATGAATTTCACCAAAGGACTCAGAAGATGCGAGAGATACGAGAGAAAACGGCTGCTTTTTATAATATTAACGGTACCGTTCCAGAAGCACAGCATTCCGGCAAGCGTAAGCAAAAGAGTGACCGCGCTCCCCGCACCGTCAAATACCGAATTCATACAGGCAGCTATCTCTCCCGACATCACGGCATATCCGAAGCAAAAGAACATACCGAAAGCAAATAGTTTATATATCATATTATCCTCCGGAACATAATAATACAATATACTTTGACGCGTGCGAAATAATTACATCGGGAAAAGAAAAATAAAAGAATAAATGTGAGTGAAGGAGCATATTATTTTTTTGAATATATATCCCAAAAGGAGGGTGATTTATGGCGTATGAAAGCGATTTTTACATAGCTCGGATAGAGAAGGAGGACAGTAAGGAGATAAACGAGGAATTCGTGCTTCCGGATTATCAGCCGGAGGTTAAGAAGATACTTACCTGCCGTGAGGCGGTATCGCTTCCTTCCGTAAGCGTTGAAGCCGGTTCCGTAACTGCAGAGGGAAATCTAAGATTTAACGTGATCTACGTGGGAAACGACAACGATCTGTATTCCGCTCAGTTTGAGTGTGGGTATTCTTTTTCTGTTCCGGGTCTGCCTCAGGATGCTTCAATATCCGATGCAATATCGGTAAACGCAGAGTCAGTGAATGCAAAGGCGGTATCTCCGCGAAGAATATCTGTGCGCGGAAGGCTTAAGGCTTTATTTGCCGTACAAAGCAAGGACGGCGACGAGGAGTGCATTACCGAAAGCAGTTTGCCTCCGTCCTGTGAGGCCCTCTGCAAGAGTGTTGACTATACGAGGGTCGTTTCTCTCGATTGCGAAATGTTTGAGCTTGCGGACGAGGTAGTAAACGATATATCCGCAGAGGCACCCAGAGTTATCTGTTGTGAGAGCAATGCGTTTGTGTCGGATACGGATAACGTGAACGGAAGGGTGAACGTGCGCGGAGAAGTGACGACGGATATTCTTGTTTGCGACGATACGCGTGACGAGCTTCCGAGAATTATAAGAAGGAAGACACCGTTTGCGTATACTATGAGTGAAGGGCTCGCAAGAGAAAACGATATGATCTGTGCCGTGGTTACTCCCACTGCCTCGGAATGTAGAATAGAGGACGGCGGTATACTGATAAATCTTTGCTGCAGTGTGAAGGCATATGCACTTTCTCTCGAAAGTGAGATGGTATGCACCGACATATATTCTCCGAGAAACGAGATCACTCCGAACGAGAGCGTATTCGATACGTATATACCGATTGCGTGCGACAATAAGAACATGAGCCTTAACTTTGCTCTTTCGGCATCCGAAGCCGGAATAGCCAAGGAAAGAAAGATAGTGTGTTCGTTTGCCTCCGCCGTTTGCGAAAAGATAAGCGTTGGGGGTGAGAACGGAAGAGAGAGCATTATAGGGAAAATAGTATTTAAGCTGATCACCGCAGACGACAGTAACGAATGTGCGGATTACGAGTGTAAGGAGATCGCATTACCGTTTAAATACGATATCTCCCGAGAGATGCGGGCGATATCTGCGGACTCCTCATCGGTTCTTTTTGCAAATGCATCGGCAACGCGCACCATAGCAAGGTACGACGGTGAAAGAATAGGACTGGACACGGAGCTTTCAATTGCCTTCTTTATATTGAAAAGGCAGAAAAACATGGGGATCGCAAGTATAGTGCTCGGTGAAAAAACAGAGAAAAAAGATGAATGTGTCAGAATAATATATCCGACTGTCGGAGAAAGCCTTTGGAGCGTTGCCAAAAGAATGAGGTTGCCGATATCGTCGATCGCGGCAAAGAACGGCATCGCAACGGATACGGAAAAGGACTCACCCCAGTCGCTTTCCGGGGTCAGGTATCTTGTGATTTGAAAAATATTTTCATAGACTGTGCAAAAATTATTGTTGACACCTTTACATTTGTGTGGTATAATATTAGGGATAATGCGCTTTTGCGCAAATACAGTTCAAAGGAAGTTCTAAAATGAAAAAGATCATCAGAATTTTGGCGTTTGCTCTTGTTCTCCTGCAGATCGTTCCCGCACTGGTTTCATGTAACGGAACCAAGGACCCCGCTGACACCACAACCGGCAACGACGTTACCACTCCCGAGGAAACGACAGAGGTCGTAGAAGGAACAAACGGAACAAGCATTCTTGAAAACGGACAGCTTAAATACACAGTGATCAAATACGTTGCCGAGCCCGATTCGGTTACGTTTGACGCGGTAAAGAGACTCCGCGACAAGATACGGGAATATACCGGAACGGCACCTTCCATCAAGCCCGATTACAGTTCCGAAGCAAGACCCGCAGACCCTAACGCTTTTGAAATACTCGTAGGCGAGACCAATTATGCCGAAAGCAAGCAGGTGCTCGCAGACCTTAACTACGGTGACTACAAAATAACCACGGTAGGTAATAAGATAGTTATTGCTGCTTTTTCAAGCGACGAGATATCCAGAGCGATAAACTATATAACCGGCACTATGTTCAAGGACAAAGACGCACAGGGAAACAGAACGATGGTGATAACAGACTATGAGTTCCATGCGAAGAGATACATAAACGAGGTCACAATAAACGGCGTTGACCTTAAGGAGTACTCAATAGTATACGGAACAGTAGGCGCTGACGACGATTATAACCTTACAAACGCAAAGATAATAAGAGAAGCTTTTTCGGGAAAGGCAGGATACCTTATTCCTCTCATCAAGGATACCGACGAGTGCAAGACTGCAAGAAAGATCTACGTAGGCTCTAAATTCAACAAGCTCCCCGCTTCTGTGCAGGTCCCTGCTGTGGATGCTCTTAAGTATACCTTCAAAACTGTGGGACAGGATTTCTTTATTATGGGTGGCGGACTTCTCTCCAACCAGATAGCGGTTCAGGAATTCGTTTCGCGTTTCTTCTACAAGAGACCCGATGACGGAAAGGTAAATATAGTTGATGTTGACGGAGACTTCCTCAACGTTAAGGAGTGTCCGAAGACAGCCGGAACAGAGTTCCGTGTTATGACCTACAACATTATGGCTCAGTGGTCAGGCTGGGGCGGAGACTATATGCCTGTCGTTCAGAGATTCGAGGCCTTCAAAGCCGTTATGGATATCTATGATCCCGATGTAGTAGGACTTCAGGAGGTAAGCGAACACTGGAGTAATCAGATACTTGATGAATATGGCAGTGAATACGCGTATATCTACCAGAAGACTCCCGACGGAAAGTATATCAACCTTTCTACCATCATTTACAAGAAGGATAAGTTCGACGTTATCGACAAGGGCCTTCAGTATTTCTCGTTTAACGGTCCTAACCAGATAAGACTCGTTACCTGGGTAATACTCAAGGATAAGGCTACGGGTAAGCAGTTTGCGTTCTTCAATACTCACTGGAAGTTCCAGGAGTCTGACGGAACAAATGCGGAACGTGAATCCCACTCTATTGAAAATGCCGTAATAATCAATAAGGTAATGGCAGACCATCCCGACGTTAAGTATGCGTTCTCTACCGCAGACTATAACACAGTTCTCACACATCAGTACTGCATAAACTTCCTCAAGAGTGCTAACCTCGTCAACTCGCTCGATATAGCGAAGGCTGCGGGAACTCTTAAGAATGAGGTCGGCGGTTGCGGAAGTCTCGGTGTATCGAGAATCAACAATACGGGCGGCGGTTCTATTGACAATATCTTCGTAACCAATAATATGAAGGTCCTCCGCCATGAGACCATCCTCTGGAATCTCGTTGAACATGTTTCCGACCACTCTCCCAAGTATGCGGATATAGTTCTCGGCGACTGATAAGATCATTTTAGCTTTACCGCAAGGAAAATATTTTCCTTGCGGTATTTTTTTATTTTATGTTGACAAAAGAAATTTGATGTGATATAATAATGAAAACAGTTTTGCTTAAAAAACGAAAGGTAATTGAAATGAAAATGACTGTCAGAACCCTTGCATTTCTTCTCTTGATGATTCAGCTCCTTCTGTGTGCGGTGTCCTGTACTGCGAAAAAGAACAATACGGATGAATCGACAGATCCTTCCTCTGTAACCTCTGATGCGGCTTTGGAAACCGGGGAAAGCACCGGTGTAACGAAGCTTATGGAAAACGGTGATCTTAAATATAAGGTGATAAAATATGTGGCAGATCCCGATGAGAATACCTTCAATTCTGTAAAAAGGCTTCGAGACAGTATTATGGAATACACCGGTGTAAATCCGCAGATACGCCCCGACTACAGCTCCGGAGGAAATCCCGCAGATCCCAATACATATGAAATACTTGTAGGTGAGACCAACTACACGGAAAGTAAAGAGGTCCTTTCAAAAATAAATTACGGCGATTATATGATCACGGTAAGGGGCAATAAAATAGTTATTGCCGCTTATTCGGGAGAGGATATAGCGAGGGCTGTCAGCTATTTTATATCCAATATGCTGAAGCCGAAGGATGATCAGGGAAACAGAAAACTCGAAGTAACCGAATATACGTATATGAGTAAGCGATATATAGATAAGGTCGATATCAACGGAGTGGACCTGCGGGAGTTTTCTATAGCCTATGGCACAGCGGGACTTTCGGACGATTATAACCTCGCCAACGCAAAGATCATAAGGCAGGTGTTTTCAGAGAAGGCGGGATATACTCTCCCGCTTATAAAGGATACTGACACGTGCGACACTGCGAGAAGGATATTCGTTGGTTCTTCGTTTGCGAATATCACCGGTGCCGCAAGACCTGAACAGATCGACGCGATGAGCTATGCATTCAAAACCGTAGATAAGGATTTCTATATTATCGGCGGAGGTCTGCTTTCAACGCAGCTCGCCGCAGAAAAATTCATTACTACCTTTTTCAATACACGTCCCTCTGACCGTAAGGTCAGTATCACGAACGTTGAGTCTACGTTTCTCAAGGTTACGGAGGCTCCGAGAGCCGCGGGAACCGAATACAGAATGATGACGTATAATATTACCGCCCAGTGGGAAGGCTGGGGAGGAGATTATATGCCGATAGTGCAAAGATACGAGGCGTTCAAAAGCGTTATAGATATCTATGATCCCGACGTTATAGGACTTCAGGAGGTCAGCTCGCAGTGGAGTGAAAAGATCCTCAATGAAATGGGTGATGAATACTCCTACGTTCACAGAAATACGCCCGACGGAAAATTTGTGAATCTTTCTACCATTATATACAAGAAGGACAAATTCAAAATGATCGATTCGGGACTTCAGTATTTTAATCCGCAGGGGCCGAACCATATCAGACTTGTTACGTGGGCGATCCTTGAGGATAAGCAGACGGGTAAACAGTTTGCATTTTTCAACACACACTGGGATCCCTCCTATACTCCTCATCATACAGACAATATTGCGGTCGTAAATGACGTTATGTCTTCTCATCCGAACGTAAAATATGCTTTTTCCACCGGCGACTATAATACAAGACCCGGAAGTGACCCGTACAATGCATTCCTTTCGAAAACAGGTCTTGTAAACTCTATGGACGTCGCAAAGGCTGCCGGAACACTGAAAAACGAATTCGGAGGATGCGCAAAAATAGGAATCGACAAGGAGACGGTTACCACAAGCGGACCTATAGATCATATTTTTATCACAAAAAATATTTCAGTCCTTTCATATGAGACGGTCATATGGAATCAGGTTCATCACGTTTCCGACCATTCACCTAAATATGCCGACGTCGTTCTCGGTCAATGAAAAAAAGCCTCCGCAGGGTAATGCTCTTCGGAGGCTTTTTTTGTGCTGTGCTCTTATATTTTTCGGTTTCTTATTGACAAGAGATAAAAAGTATGCTATAATAAACCGACGAAAGTCAACTCTATTATGATCATCAAAGGAGAACGTTATGAGTTATACTGTTAACAAAACACCTATTGAAAAATATTCTATAGTGTATGCGTCTGCGGGAGAAGCAGGAAAGAACAATCTTGATAATGCGAACCTTCTCAAGGATGCGATCGAAAAGAAGACGGGTGCCGCGCTTTCCGTTGTTTCGGATACCGAATATGATGCAAGCGGGAAGGCTGTGTACGTGGGATCTTCCTTTGCAAGACTCCCGGAGAATACCCCGTGCCTTGCATGCGATATAATGAACAGCGTAAGACTTGTGTCCGACGGAAACGTATTTTTGGCAGGTGGAGGTCTCCTCACCGATTACCTTGCCGTAAAGAACTTTGCCGACGATTTCTTTTTCGAGGACGCCGCTGCAGAGGATATAGTTGTTGAAGACGTCAGAAAGAGCTTTATCGACGTTCCTTCCGCGCCAAAGACCGAAGGGGCTGAATTCAGAGCTATGACTTATAATATTCTTGCCGAGTATCCTTCATGGGGCACATATCTCACGGTAGAGATGAGAAGCGAGGCGTTCAAAGCTGTTATGGATATATATTCTCCCGACGTTGTGGGAATTCAGGAGGTCAGTGAGACCTGGTATAAGGAGATCCCCAGAATGTACGAGGGAAAGTATACCTTCGTTTATCCGAATACACCGGACGGACAATTTATCAACATGTCAACTATATGGTATAAGAACGAAAAGTTCGATCTCGTTGACAGCGGACTCCAGTATTTTTCGTACAGAGGACCTAACAAGATAAGACTTGTTACGTGGGCTATTCTTAAGGATAAAGAAACAGATAAGAAGATAGCCTTCTTCAACACGCACTGGATGTTCTTCCGCCCCGGTGACGAGGAGAGAAGATCTCATTCTGTGGAGAATGCCGTTATAATAAATAAGGTTATGGCAGATCATCCCGACGTTGCGTACGCTTTCTCAACTGCAGACTATAATACTAAACTCGATCATGAGTTTATTGCTAACTTTATAAGAGATGCACACCTTGTCAATTCCCGTGATCTTGCAAGAGAAGCGGGAACTCTCAAAAATGACGCAGGCGGATGCACAAAGCCCGGTACGGACAGAAGAGTCACATCGGGCGGTCCCATCGACCATATCTTCGTAACCGATAATATGCAGATCCTTGCTTACGAAACTATACTTTGGAACGGTGTTGAGCACGTCTCCGACCATTCGCCAAAGTACGCAGACATAGTACTCGGTAAATAAACTCCTGCTTGCGGCATAAGGCATGATCATTGCTTTATGCCGCAATTTAAATATTTTTTATAATTCGGGTGTAATATTTCAATGAAACCGTTGTCTTTATAAGTAGAAAACATCTTACGGAAAGGAAAAGTATGAACGATATACAAATAGTTGATATGATCTTTATGCGATCGGAAGCGGCGCTTGAGGAAATGTCGGATAAATACTCCTCTCTGTGTGCGAGTGTTATGCGCAAGGTGCTTGACAACGATTCGGATATCGAGGAATGTGTGAATGACGTTCGCCTTGCCGTCTGGAACAGTATACCTCCGAACAGACCCGAAAATCTCCGTGCATATCTGTGCACTCTTTCAAGAAACACCGCTCTTAATAAGCTGAAATACAACAAGCGTATGAGGAGAAACAGAGAACTCACCGTAATGCTATCAGAACTTGATGACTGCCTTCCTTATGAAGACGAAGAACTCGGAGCTCAGCTTGAAAAAGAAAGACTGCAGGGAATACTAAACAGCTTTGTGTCATCCCTTGATGAAAAAACAAGAGTTTTGTTTATAAGAAGATACGTTTATTTTGAAAGTCCCGAGGAGCTTTCTGCCCGCTTTGATATAAGCGTTAATACAATAAACGTAAAGCTTCACAGAGCAAGAATAAAGCTTAAGAAAATACTTGAAAAGGAGGGCTTTGCAGTATGAAGGACAGCAGATCGCCAAAGCGAGAAGACGCCGGACTTGATCTTCTCGAAATGCTCGGCAACACCGAAGTGAAATTCACAGATAAAGCGTTTGACACGGATAGCAAAGAGAAATTCAACAGCCTTTGCTCAAAGAAAAAGGAAAGATCCCTCCATCGATATGCTCTTGCGGCAAGTTTGTCACTGTTTGTTTCGGTAAGCGTTTTATTCGTGCTTGCTTTCGGGCATTACGGCAAAAAAGCAAAGCCCGAGTCGGGAAACGTAAGGCTCACTCAAGAAAAGATCCGGGATGAAATATTTGCACCGATAGAGGGGCGTGTAGTTATTACAAGCGGAGATATGTGGAATTATTATGTCGCGAGAAAGGCAATATATGATTTCACCTCTGTTATGCACGGTGACGCGGCTTTGCCCGAAAGATATACCGATTTTGAAAATTCGGTAGCTCTTATCGAGAATCCGGAGAAACCGAACCGACCGCCCGAGAGCGGTTACGGTGTGACCGACGGTGAGGTCTCGTTGCCAAACGTATCAGAAAATGATGCGGTATACTACGATCTTAATGAGTTCGGCGAGCTTCGTATAACCGGTGCTACCTATTTTCGCGTAGAGATAAAAGATAAGAACGGAATCGTCGCGTCAAGGATCGGAGTCGGGGTCGCGGAGGTAGTAATAACTCAGATATCCGATTTTGATTCAATGATAACCTTTAAAAACGGAGACAAATACTATTCTTTCCTTGAAAACGGTCTTAACGAGTTCTCCACGCATAAATATATAGAAGGATTCTTTGTTGTAAAGAACGAAGGCGCGGATACAGGATCTTATACTATAGAATATGATAGAAAAGGGAACGTACTGTCCGTAAAATGCAAAATATCAAGTCAAAAGCATTTGATGACAGACGTTATAGACGTGATCGAGGGTACTACCGTAAGCGTAAGCGCAGATACAGGATATTCTATTGATGAGCTTGAAGAGTTCTTTAATTCGAAGGGAGTATGATATGAAAAGCAAGAAAATATTGATCATTAGTCTGTCTGCTCTGGCGGTAATCGTGATAGGAACGGTGATAATCGGTCAAAGCGGGATCGTTGTCTCTACCGGATGGTGCGTCTCGGAGGGCTCGGGAAGCGTGCTCTGGATAAGCAACACGGGTGAACCCACGGTAATGAAGACAGGGGGAAAAAGTAATATCTTTGACGGTATCACCACGGGGGACAGAATACTTATAATACGGCAAAGCGCAATAGCCGAATCTTATCCGGGGCAGGTACGCGTATACGCCTGCATAAAGCTATCAGACGGAAGTATATCGAATATCCCCGAAAAAACACTCGACGCCTTGAGAAGTCTCGGCTGGATCGAGTAATGAAAACAAATTATTATATTTAGTAAGAATGGCGTCACTTTAAGCCTACAGACTTAAAGTGACGCCATTCTTTTTTATTTATTTAAGTCTTAGTGCTTCCGGGCGAGTCCTGATGCTGCTTTAATGCGGCAAATCTCAGAAGCTGCTTACGTGATGAGACGCCAAGCTTACTGTAAATGTTTTTGTTGTGATACTTCATCGTGTTTTCCTGAATAGAGAGTATAGCCGATATCTCCTGTGCGCTTTTGCCATCGAGGTATAGCTCGTAAATGCGGGTCTCTGTAGGTGTAAGCGTCTTTAGATTACAGATGAAATATTCATAATCTTCAAGATCGATCTTTTTCGTTTGCTTTTCGGTAAGGTGAAGTATCTCATTTTGAGCGAGCTCATATTCCTTCAGAGCTTTTTCGTACGCAAGCTTTGTACGGCGGGTTTCCTCCTCCGCGGCATGCTTTGCTGTGTTCAAAGCTTTAAGCTGCTCCTCATGTGCCGTATCCTTTTCTGCAAGAAAGGTGAAAAGGTCGTCGATCTCGCGGATCTTTACGTGGTCTGCGTGCTTTTTCGGTTGCTTTATCTGTTCTACCTGCCTTAAAACCGGAGCGACGTATTTTTTGCTTATAAAGAAGCAGTAGGCAAGAGCCACCAGGATCACGATGAAAATTATTACCGTCGTTGTTATTTGTCCTCTGCGAAAATAAGCCCCAAACTGCGCCTCGGTGATCATAAGCGCAACAGTGAAGGTATCCTTTCCCAATGTTATGCTTTTTGACCGTCCGATGCATTTTTCACTTTGAAGATCGAAAACCGTTGTGCCCTTTTTTTCTGTTATTATTACACTGTCAAAGGCTTCGGAGTTGTAACGGTTAGAATTGAATTGTCCCGAATATACACCTCGTTTTTCATCAAGCAAAGCACCTATCAGCTGACCGAGTTCTCCGTCGTTGGCTTTCTTGGACAATTGAAAATACAGATCGTTTACCTCAAATCCGCATACGCCTATAATGTTTTTATTCGGATCTCGTATAGGAACGTATACGTAACGCGCTCTTTCCCACGTGCCGGGGATCTCGACTGTCGGGCTGAGAATATAGTGTACTCCATCGGTAAATTCCGACTCGCAACGGTCAAAGAAGCTTGTGTGCATTTCATTGCTCCATCCGCTATGGAACGTAAGATTACCCGTCTTCGCAGTAGTGAATGAGCCTCTGTACAGAGCTATTTCATTATTTACCGTGTTTTCTGAATTGAGATTTATATACTTCAGATATATGCCGTTAAAAAGCCTTGTATCCGAATGAGAATTTACTGTTGTGTCGAGAATGTAAAATACGCCGCTTGACGGGGCAAGCTGCATATTCAGGTATACCGTAGCATACAGTTCCTCTTGCAGAGCCGAAAGAAAATCCGAGTTGTTTTTAAGATCCTCAAATGCTATACCGTTTTTTGTGAGAAATTTTTGAACGGTAGCTTCTATTTGCTTTGAAAAAGAGATCGAATGCGCGGCAAGCTTATCGTAGTCGTGCTGTATTCTGTCAGCGTAAGACAAAAGCTGAGTATCAAGCGCGTCTATTACCTGTGTACTGACAGGATTCATAATGCCGAACATGTTCAGAAGGAAAATTATCAAGGATAAGACCAGAGCTATGGCCGATATAATGTAGAGAACAAATCTCCTGCGCAAGGATATCCCACCGGCTTTTATCTGACCTATAAGTTTTTGAATATCTGTTATTATTAGTCTCACAGCCGTATCACACACTCCTTATCTTTCCGAAAGCCTTTTAAGCTCTGTAAGTGTTGATCCTATCAGCTCATTGAGAACCGCCTCAGGGTTTTCTCCGTCACTGACTCGCTTTAAATATTGACTGTGTGCGGCTTTCAGGATCGCTTTGACGTTCTTCTCAAAATTCAGCTGTATGTCCGATGCGTTTTCATATAGCGGAAGAGCATAGAAGGAATATTCGGCAGACATCGTCTCAACGGCCCTATAGGTGCTCCTATAGTTTTCGTTTTCGACGAGCGAAAGATCCGAGAATAAAAGCTCAAACGAGTCTGTCTTGACCGGAAGATAGCCTGTCTGTGTTACAAAATTAATGTTATTCTCTTTGTCAGTCAGCCATTTTGCAAAAATATACGCGGCTTGATTCTTTCTCTCATCCTCGTTTTTTACGGCAAGCATACCTCCTCCGCGGAAGACAACTCCCGAAGCGTCAGCCGTAAACGTAGGGTAGGGAAGTGCTATGGCTTCGATCGGCTCCGTGCTGTTATCCGGATATATGACCTGGGTAGGCTGGTAGAGAACGTCAGCGGTAGACCCTGTGTTCGCGATTATCTCTGCAGTTTTCCAACGGGCTGTGGCATATCCGTCATCCAGACAGAGACCGCCGTATATGGCTGTCCTAGCCAACGGCTCCCATACCTTTTCAAAGGCTTCGTCGTCAAGGCGTAAGCGTCCGTTACGTACAAGCTCGCTTCCGTATGCCTTCATACCCGTGTATGCATAGTTATAGTAATCATTTATTTGGAAAAAGCTCATGCCGCTTGAATGGTCGTAGTATTTGCGAGCGGCTTCAAATATTCCGTCAAAGGTCCGCATATCATCATACGTGACATCCGAATCCGCAATGAATCTGTCAAATAAGGTTTTGTTGATGTAGAATGCTTCGGTAGACTTCGCTATTGGTAATACAAGCAGCTTGTCATCGAAAAATCCTTCAGACAAAAAGTCAAGGCGAAATGCCGAAAGCTCCTTTTCTGTGAAGTAAGAGTTCCACGCAAGAAGCCTGTCCTTTCCGACTATCTCCGCAACGCGGGGATATGCAACAAACAGATCGGGCATGCTCTCGGAACCGGGCTCTCCGTTTGCGGATGCAGCCAGTGCCTTGTCTATAGCGGATGAGCTTGTTACCGATACTACGTTGATCGTAATTCCGTTCTCTTTCCCTATAGTGTTGTTGAACTCATCGATAATGACGTTCAAAGGAGACTTTGTCTGACTTCCGTAAACGTGCCACATCGTGAGCGTAACAGGATTTTCGGGACTTGGCATAGCTTTTTTCTCACATCCCGGAACAGATATTAATAAGATAATAAGACTTAAAATTAATGCAATTGATTTTTTCATATTGTCACCTCATATATGGGCTTTTCCCACCCGAATTCCCACCCTTTTTGAAAAAAATTCGGTCTCTCCTACCCGTTTTACCCGTTTTGGGTAGTGTAAAAAAAGTGAAAATTATTATAATTATATATACAAGATTATCGAAGGAGGGTATAGATCTTGTCCTTATCTCTGTCTGATAAAAAGGGGTACCCCTTTGCGTATGCATCTCTCATACGTAAAGATCTCTGTAAGCGCGCCAACAAATACAGAGACCGCCCCGTTTATTATTTATTATAACATATATTTTTCTTTAAGTCAAGAGCATATTATTTTTTTGTCAAAAATGTCTCTGCCACTTTTTCGTTTGATACGAGACCGGTGACGGCGCGTGGTCCGAATAATGCCGTACGTTCAAACGCTGACCGAAACCCAAAGCATTCTCATAAGGAGAAAAACATGAAACGCACTTTTTTAAATTTGAATACGACACCCGCACCGAAGTAGCGATATTACTGAAGCTGCGGGAATAGATTTTACTAAAAACATACTGTCAATAAAATGACTCGAAGGAGGAAGAAATGACAAAAAACAATCTTTCAAAACAAATTTTAAGCGTCGTGCTTGCTTTTATAATAGTGATCGGGATGCTTCCGACTCCCATACTGACGGTGCATGCAGGTTACGAGGACGGCACCGAATGTCAGTATTGCGGTGGCTACCGATTTGACGACTGGCTCTGCGACTGCGGACCCCACTGCTCCGATAACTCGGAGGCGAGCGATTGCTACGAACAGCACCATTGCCCGGAATGCGGCCAAGCATTCCCCGAGGATGTGA
>SVRJ01000045.1 GCA_015064885.1 Oscillospiraceae bacterium | reverse complement strand
TTCATAGCATTTTGATAGAATAGCTTTTCCACATCGGCGGGACCCAGATCCAGCATCAAGCAGGCCTGACGCAAAGCCATCAGGTTCTCGGTGCCTACCAGCCAGCTGTGAAATTCCGTGGGGCCGGCAAACTGTGCCAAATTCTTTTCGTCAATCCAATAGAAGGAGTCGGCGATCGAGATAGCCTTGCCTGCCAGACGGCTGATGGGGTAGTCACTGCCCCACATACAGCGGTCAACACCGCATTTCCGCATGATCTGAAACTCTGCCGGCGATTCACAGACGCCGGAAAAATCGAACCAAACGTTGTCTAAACGCTTGACCGTGTCGATGGATTCCAAGGCAGTCCAGGCAGCAAAGCTGCGGGCGGCATGAGCCAGGATCAAAACGGCGTTGGGATATTTTTTGGCCATCCGTACGATATATTCGCTGTTTACCGGATCGGCCAATGCCTTATCCCGAACCATATGCAGTGTGATCACGAAGCCGTGCTTGTCAGCTACCTCCCAGGCACTCTCCGGAAGATAATCGCCGATGGGGGCGTTCCAGGTAGGCTTATTGGAGGCCAGCAAATGGTAGCACTTGAAGCCGCGGACGCCGGGATGGATCAGCATGTTTTCGATGTCCTCTGCGGTATCGTCGGGGCCTACCATCACTTCGCCCACGTGTCCCGGGAAGCGTATGAGCTGATCGGACAGAAATGCCACGCTCTCCTTGCGGCCTTCGCTGTTGGGGGCGGCCATGGAGGCATCCGGCGTGGTAACGATATTGAGTCTTACCTCTCGTTCACCCAGTAGGGGCTTCATGTCCTCTAAATATTGCGGCACTTCGCAACGACTGCGGATCGAGAAAGCCCCTCCGCTATTGGCGGTGCCGGAGACAAAGGCGGCATCATACAGGTGAGCATGGGCATCGAAGATCTTGTCGGGGAGAAAATCGTTTAGGATCTTCGCCGCTTCCTTATCGTATGAATTGTATACGCCATTAACAAAGGTCATAGCGGTATTCCTCCGAATATCAAAATTGTTCTCACGCATTTTTGGTATTATTCCCACTCGCTTAAATTAGCATTATACCCCGTGAATTTAGGTCTTTTCGCGCGGTTTATCGGGGGATTTGACCGCCTTTTTCTGCTTCGTCTATGGAGTCTGCGAAAAAACGGTATCAAAATGGTATCAACAAATTACTTATAGAACTTATCAAATAATTCGTTTGCTTTTTCTTGGGATATTTGAGATTGACTGATTGTAGCCTTGCCGCCTTTTACCTGAATATCAATTTGCATATCAAAATCCAAGTAATAAACAGTGCGGCTGTAATCTGCGGGAGAAAAGCATTTACGTATTCTATAAGAGCAGATGCAGCCTTTTGCGCAAAATCATTCTATTGTTCAGCACCTATATGAACAACCCCCATACCGTAAACGGTCAATATGACACTTTCTCCGTTGTCTGCGGTAGCACGAATAATATAATTAAAAGAGTTTTCATAATTTTCACTCGTGTATTCCGGCTGACCGAATGCGGAAAGCAGCTTTCCTTCTGCTATTGCGGCATCTTCTTGCGATTCCATTTCTCCGAAATCCATAAAATACGAGCTGCCACCCATTAAGTTTTCATCTTGCAAAGATTCAAATGTATATTTCATTGTATCTCCTTTGTTGCATGCCGATAATAGGAAAACAAAACAGCAAAGAAGCGCACTCGATATTATACGCTTTGCCATTATGATCACCTACAATCCAGTTGAATTTTATTCCCACTCAATAGTTCCGGTAGGCTTAGGAGTAATATCGTAGAGGACTCTGTTTATACCTTCGACCTCGGATGTGATGCGTGCTGTAATATGGCGGAGGACTGCATATGGGATCTCTTCTACGGTTGCGGTCATTGCGTCCTTGGTGTTTACGGCGCGGATTATTGCAGGCCAGCCTTCATAGCGGCTATCGTCCTTGACTCCGACGCTCTTTATATCGGGAATGATAACAAAGAACTGCCATACCTTTTCTGCAAGGCCGTTTTTGCCAAACTCTTCACGGAGGATAGCGTCAGCTTCTCTGAGGGCGTGCAAGCGGTCACGTGTAATAGCACCGAGGCAACGAACACCGAGTCCGGGGCCGGGGAACGGCTGACGGTATACCATTGCGTGAGGGAGACCGAGTGCCTCGCCTACAACTCTTACCTCATCCTTATAAAGGAGCTTTATGGGTTCAACAAGTTCAAACTGAAGATCCTCGGGAAGTCCTCCGACGTTATGGTGAGATTTTACAGCCTTCTTTCCTTCAGCCTGCTTTATGCTTTCAAGGATATCCGGATAGATAGTGCCCTGTGCAAGGAATGATATGCCCTTGAGCTTGGAAGCTTCTTCGTCAAAGACTTTGATAAATTCTCCGCCTATTATCTTACGCTTCTTCTCAGGGTCGGAAACGCCTGCAAGAAGATCAAGGAAGCGGTCTGTTGCATCAACGTAAACAAGGTTAGCATCGAGCTGATTTTGGAAAATTTCAATTACCTGTTCGCTCTCGCCCTTACGCATAAGTCCGTGGTTAACGTGAACGCATACGAGCTGCTTTCCGACTGCTTTAATGAGAAGGGCTGCAACTACGGAAGAGTCAACTCCTCCCGAAAGAGCCAGAAGCACCTTCTTGTCCTTTACCTGCTCTCTTATAAGAGCCACCTGTTCTTCAATAAACTTGTCTGCAAGTTCTTTTGTAGTAATGCGAAGCATACTATCCGGTCTTGTATTGAGATCCATAAAAATCACTCCTTTTACAGAATTATAAAATATAATACTACAATATTCCGCACAAGATACTTTTCTTTGCGAAAACATCTTTAATATAAATATTATATCACAAAGCATCGGTTTTGGCAAGTATTTTTTGAAAATTTCTCATATCTGAATACTATATTTTTATACTTTCCGCTTACGGTCATAGAAAAAAGACTTATGCAAAATCCATCTACTCTGCAAAGCGGTCAAAAAACATCCCCGACAGAATCTTTCTCCGTCGGGGAATTTGTCATACTATCGTATGGATATGCTTTTCTTTATCGGCGTTTTCAGCGTCGATATTATATTTTTTGTTTTTTCTGTACTCAAAGAATTTTTCAGCGACCTGACCAAAGAGTGCGTAAGAGAGGATATCTTCTTCCTTTTCGTAATACGGAGCTACCTTTTCTCTTATCGAGTCAAGCTCGGGAGCGATATCGTCTGCGGGTCTGTGTGCAATGACCTCTGCGTTTCCGATTATTTTCTCTCTGAAGGCGGGATCTATCTCTATAGGAGACTGACCGTATTCGCCTCTTATAAGTCCTTTAAATTCCTTTGACACCATCTTGTATCTCTCACCGGCGAGGACGTTGAGAACTGCCTGAGAGCCTACTATCTGAGAGGAAGGAGTAACGAGAGGTGGATATCCTGCGTCTGCTCTTACCTTCGGGACCTCTGCGAGAACCTCGTCAAGCTTATCTGCCTTTCCCTGCTGTTTAAGCTGAGAAACAAGGTTTGAGAGCATTCCGCCGGGAACCTGATATATAAGTGCATTTACGTCCACCTTGAGCATCTTCGTGTCGAGGAGTCCGTTATTTATATACTTTTCACGGAGAGGCATAAAATGCAGTGTTATATCGTCGAGCTTTGAGAGATCTATTCCCGTATCGTACTCTGTTCCCGCAAGAGCGGCAACGAGAGCCTCTGTGGAGGGCTGTGACGTTCCTCCGGAAAACGGAGAAATAGCGGTATCTATAACATCGGCTCCCGCTTCAACTCCCTTTATGAGAGTCATTGCTCCGAGGCCTGACGTCGTATGTGTATGGAGCTGAACGGGAAGCTTTACCGTTTCCTTTATAGCTTTGACAAGCTCGTATGCGTCATACGGCTTAAGCAGACCTGCCATATCCTTTATACATATAGAATCCGCCCCCATTGATTCGAGTGTTTTTGCATAATTTGCAAAATATTCTGTCGTATATACCGGACCTGTGGTATAGCTTATTGCCGCCTGGAGGTGACCGCCTTCTTTTTTACAAGCCTTAACCGATGTCTCAAGGTTTCTTGCATCGTTGAGTGCATCGAAAACACGAAGGATATCTATTCCGTTTGCGACCGCCTTCTGAATAAAATACTCAACCACGTCATCCGGATAATGTCTGTATCCGAGCATATTCTGTCCACGGAAAAGCATCTGGATCTTTGTATTCTTTACCCTCTCTCTTATCTTGCGCAGTCTTTCCCAAGGGTCCTCGTTAAGGAAACGAAGGCATGCGTCAAAGGTCGCCCCGCCCCACGCCTCGAGAGAATGGTAACCTATGGTATCCATCTTTTCGAGTATCGGGAGCATTTCCTCAGTAGGCATTCTTGTTGCCATAAGTGACTGATGGGCATCTCTGAGAGCGGTTTCGGTTATTTTTACTTTAGCCATTTTATAAGATTTCCTTTCTCCTCATTAAAACGAGGGTAACAGCAGAGTAACTTTTATCGGTTACGCTATTGTAAGGAGGACGTCTCCCGAATTGACGGAAGCACCCTGAGACACCGTAACAGAGGATACCGTTCCATCCTTGTGAGCTACTATTTCATTTTCCATCTTCATAGCTTCAAGCACGCAAAGAACGTCACCGCTCTTTACACTGTCACCGCTCTTTACGCATACCTTTACGACGGTACCGGGCATAGGAGCGTTTACGGGCTCGCCTTCACCGGGAGCTGCCGCGGGTGCGGGAGCAGGTGCGGGTGCGGGTGTTGCCACCGGTGCCGGCGTGGGAGCTGCTACGGGAGCTGCTACGGGAGCTGCCACAGGGGCTGCTACGGGAGTGGATACGCCTGTATTTTCTTCTACCGTTACGTTATATGCAACGCCGTTTACTGTTATCTTAAAAGTTCTCATAAAAATTTACCTCACTTATTTATTATTTCTGTTTTATTATTTCTGTGTCCACGCGCGGCCCTTGCCTGCACGCTTGAAGGATACTATGCGGAATCCGTTGTATGCCGTTCCCTTAGCTGCGGCTTCTTCCTGAAGAATGACCGCTATCGCCGCCGAGATCGCGGCTATTACCTCATTATCATCGGATACCGTTACAACGGGGGTGCTTGAAACACACTCGTCGTCATAACCGTCTCTTCCTCTGCGTACTTTTTCTGCAAGCGAGGAAACGAGCCATATGATAGCCAGGAAAAGAAATACGGCACAAAGAACAAAGAAAACGATAAGCACTGTATTTGCGGTGCTTTCGGTTATCGGAAGTGCATCGGTTAGAAATTTCGTCATTTCAGCTACCTCCTCAGGAAATCATATTTGATTTCGAAGAAAACATACCGACTGCCGTACAGATATGCGCACGAAGAAACGTACTGTCGATAATATCGTCGATATCTCCGTTTGCGGCGGCGAGTACTGCGGGGCAGTTCTTTGCTATCCACTCATCCTCTACTGCCTTTCTGTCCTTATCTGCGGTGATATCACGATTGTTCATAAACGCTACCGCACTTTCGGGAGGCATTGCGGAAACAAGTGCATCCTTAAGAGCGAGGACCTCATCGGCTCCGAGCGAGCGAGATCCCATGAGTGTAAAGCCCGCACCGTATGCCTTGCCGATGATCACGGTTATTTTTGCTGAGGGTGATCTTGAATAAGCCAGCGCAAGCTTAGCGGAAGCACTCATAACTCCTGCCTCCTCGTTATCCGCTGATACCTCAAAGCCCTTTGTATCTACGAGAGTAAGCACGGGAATAGCGAATCTCGAGCAAAACTCGATAAAGCCCGCAGCCTTCTTACATCCGTCTGCCGTGATCGCTCCGTCGTTTACAGAGTGGTCGTTAGCGACAACACCGCAAAGGATGCCGTCGAAAGCGGCAAATCCCACACGCATAGATCCTGCATAAGAAGGATAAAGCTCGGTGAAGCTCTTATCATCCGCAATATCCGATATAAGAGCTTTGATATCGTATTTTTCATCAAAAGCTGTAGAAACCGTTCTGTTTATATCGTCCTCGGTATCTCCAAGAAATCTGGAGTCGTTAACGTTGAGCGGAAGCTTTCCGAGAAGCTCTCTGACGTATTCGGAGGCTGATCTTGTATCATCTGCCATAAAGCTTACAAGCCCGTTCTTCTCGAGATATTCCTCGGAAGAATACTTTTCACCTACTATAAACGGCGGGAGGAAATACATCTCGCAGCCCTTGACTCCGACGGTGAAATCGAAAAGCTCTGCCGCAGAAGCAAGAAGACCGGTGCATTTTCCGTTGACCACAGCCAACTGAGGAATAAGTCCTTTTGACGAGCATATACAGTCGATAAGCTCTCCGTAAGCCGAAAGCATTGCGCTTCCCTCATCGAGTGCGCCTCCCTTACTGTTGAAAAAGGCAACCACGGGTGCTCCGTTCTGCTTCGCTCTCTTATAAAGCGACTTGATCTTCTCAACGTGTCTCTTACTGATGGCACCACCGTTAAGCTCTACGTCTTCAGAAAAAGCAAAGACGGGCTTCCCGTGAACAGAGCCGTATGCACATACCACTCCTTCCGCCTCGCAATCATCCTGCGAGCGTGTCATAAAAGCAGAGAGTCTTACAAAGCTTTGATTGTCAAAGAGCGATCGCATTGCAAGAAGAGCCATAGGATCGTTCTTGCCCGATGAAGCATTGTCAGCGCTTTTCAGCATTTCGACAAGCATCTTTGCGCTCTCTACGCCGTTTGTGTTCATCGACATTTTATCCCTCCGTATCTTAATAAGCAGTCATTTAATCAATATACCGCTTTAATATTTTTTGCGTTTTTTGGGGTGAAGATCAAAAATCATCTTCTCCCCGATTATACTTTATTTTACCACAAAATATACTCTATTTTTCTAACTCAATGTTGCCAAAGAACAAACAATTGTTTATTATTTGTAAACTCAAAAAATCAAGGGGAAGAGTGCTTTTCTCTTCCCCTTTTTTACTGTTATATGAGTGAATTATTCTTCTTTTTCTTTTTTCCTCCACCGAATCTGCGAAGGAGTGCGGCGCACACCGTAAATAAAACCGTATACCCTATTGCACACACCACGGTAAGGAGGAATACTCTGTTCTGAGAAAACGCCTTTATCGAATCAAGTGTATAAAGAAAGGTATCCTTCTCCACGTCTTTAGTAAGCTTAAGAGACACCTCACCGAGCGGTTCTCCCTCATAGAGCACAGTCATCCTGCCGACGGTGTCTCCTTTTTTCAGCGGTGCTTCGAACTCGGGCTTATCGAATCTCATTCTGTAGTCAAGCTTTGACTCGACGTCAAATGACAATGGCAGATACATTATTATCTCCCCGTCGGGAACCACAGAAACGACGTCAACATCGATTCCGTATTTTACAGACAGATCTGCACACGGAACCGAGGAATCGAAAAGCTTTACGTATCCGAAGCTTTCAAAGCTCCAATCTATAAGCTCGTTTATGAGCTTATACGACGTAATATACTTTTCACCGTCGTCGGTCACCTGCTCTTTTCCTCCCACCACTATGCAAAGATAAGAGAGCCCTTCTTTTTTGGCAATGGTAGCAACGCACTCGCCGCTTTCAACCGTAGAACCTGCATTAAGTCCGTTTGCGCACGGATTGATGTATTTTGCCGTAGTTCTGTCCGAGATCAGCATATTGCGGTTATATATCATATATCTGTCGTGATCCTCTGACTTTTCAAGCTCTATTTTCGACGTGCTCGTTATCTGCATAACGAGCGGATCGCGAGAAGCATCGAGCAGTATCTTACCGAGATCTGACATAGTGCTGTACATTCCGTTATTATGGATGCCGGTAGGATTTGTAAAGACAGTACCGGTCGCTCCGAGCTGTGCCGCCTTAAGATTCATCTCGGCAACAAAAGCGGAAACGCTTCCGCTGCAGACGTTGGCAATGATATTGACCGCATCGTTAAAGCAGCCGCAAAAGGCGATATAGAAAAGCTCCTTGACGGTAAAGGTCTCACCTGCCTCTATGCCTATATATGTGCCTACCGTTCCGCTGAGCATCTGCTGAGTTACCGTAACCTTCTCATCAAGTCTTCCGGATAGCTTTTCCGAGGCAAGAGCAAAAGCCGCGACCTTTACAAGAGACGCGGGGTATATTCTGTTTTCACCGTTGTATGCCAGCACCTCGGTACTGTTGTCAACGTTATAAACGTAAGCGCCTGCAACACCGTTCATATCCGGCGCCTTCGGAATATTGCTCTTGAATATATCCGCGCTCGCACCGCCCCCATCCGCTCTGACACAAAAGGCAAGCATCGGAAGGATCATGCAGATAAGTGCAAGAGACGCAAGTATCCTTACCAGTATTTCTTTTTTCATATATCTCAAATCAAATAAAATCTATTCTTCCTTTATATTCGGAGCATATCCTCTCGGCAGAGCTCCTGTCGTTTGATATAGCCTCCTTAAGCGCGTCAAGCGACGCAAACTTTTTCTGCTCGCGTATCTTCTCGAGAAAATACACGCGTATTTTCTTTCCGTAGATGTCACCGTCAAAGCCTATAATATTCGTCTCAAGCACAAGCTCGTTAAGGTCTGTAACGGTGGGATTGGTTCCGTAATTGGTCACCGACGGAAAAACAACACCGTCAACCTCGGTAAAGGTAGCGTATATCCCCTTCCCCGGTGCGAGCATATCACTATCTATAACTATATTCGCCGTAGGGAAATCTATGCTTCTTCCTATCCGTCTTCCGGCTCTTACGACACCCGAAACAAAAAACGGTCTTCCGAGCAAAAGTGCGGCATTCCTTACGTCGCCGCACTCTGTCATATCTCTTATCCCGGAGGAGCAAACGGTTACACCGCCAATATCGAACCGATCCTCGATTGCGGCATTCTCACCGAAAAACTCTTTTATGTCCGAGCTCTTTCCCGTTCCGCCCTTTCCGAATCTGAAGTTATATCCGCATGCAACTCCGACACAGTTTGCTTTTTCTCTCAAAAGACGCAAAAAGTCATGCGGAGCCATGTCCTTGAGTAAATCAAATCTCGCACGCACAGCATATTTAACACCTGCCTTGCGCATCAAAAGCATTCTGTCCTCTTCGCTTGTTATAAGCTTTACCGGCTTTTTGGCAAAATAGATCTGCGGATGGACGTCGAACGAAAGCACCGCACAAGATGCCGACAGCTTTGCTGCGAGCGACCTTGCGGCATTTATTATCTGCATGTGAGCAAGATGGACCCCGTCAAAATTACCGAGCGCAACCACAAGGGGCTCCCCCGCATATCCGGAGTCAAGCCCGTCGATCCTTATTATCTCAAACATTTATTTGCGGGATCAGAGGCCGAGATAATTCTTGAGAAGTATGGAGAGGATCTCATATCTGTCAGCCTTCTGCATAAGATTTCTCGCTTTTTTATGGCTGGTTATATAAGTAGGGTCGTCCGAGATGAGAAATCCTACGATCTGCTGTATCGGATCGAGGCCCTTTTCGTCAAGAGCACCGTAAACGTGCGCGAGCAACTTTTTGAGCTGAAGCTCCTCGTCCGTCATCTTATGTGTAAATACTATAGTTCCCTTTTTATCGTTTTGGCTCATAATAAACCTAACCTTTCCTTCCCTGTCGGGAAAAAGCAGGACAAATCTTTGGATATATCCTTACAGTTTATATTATAATACACTTTCGAAAAAATTGCAATAGTTTTAGGCAAAATTTTTTTCTTTTCGGGCATTTTTAATATTTTGTTAAAAATAATGCACAATTTAAGTTTATTACTTGCAATTTGTTTTTCGTTGTGGTATAATCTATTTGATTAAAAAAGCAATTTTCGGAGACCTTAACATATGACACTTAACGAAAGATACACGTCTGTAAAAAGAAAACTTTTTGACAGAATGTACTCAACCCTGAACGAAGAACAGAGATATGCGGTATATACGGTAAAGGGTCCTCTTCTCGTGCTTGCGGGAGCGGGAAGCGGAAAGACCACAGTGCTTGTAAAGCGCATAGAATTTATAATAAAATACGGGAACGCCGTTCTTTCCGACTATATGCCGTTCGGAGTGACCGACAGCGACGTGGACGCATACGAGGACCTTCTCAAAAACGGATCTGACGAGGACCTCGCAGAGGCGCTGAACGATTTTGCCTACGATGCCTGCCCCGCGTGGAGAGTGCTTGCCATAACCTTTACAAACAAGGCGGCAAACGAAATGAAGGAGCGTCTTGACAGAGCCTTCGGAGACGGAGACGTATCCTCGCAGATATGGACGGGTACCTTCCACAAGATATGTATGCGCATACTCAGACGCTACGCAAACGAAGCAGGTATAGGCGCAAACTACACCATATACGACACAGACGACAGCAAGAAGGCTATCAAGGCCGCGACCGAGAGAATAAACCTCGATGAAAAAAATTACCCGTCGAAATCGGTCATGGCATTTATCAGCCGCGCGAAGGAAAATCTCATCACGCCCGAGGAGGTCCTTGCCGACGTGGAAGCAAATCCACGCTCCTCGCTGAAGGAAAAAAACTTCGCCAGAATATATGCCGAATATCAGAAGGGACTCGACGGTGCGGATGCTCTTGACTTTGACGATATAATTATGAAGACGGTAAAGCTTCTTGAGAGCAATGAAGAAGTAAGAGCCTATTATCAGAACAAATTCAAATACGTTCTCGTAGACGAGTATCAGGACACCAACCTTGCCCAGTTCAAGCTTACGGAGCTTCTTTCGGGAGGCTTTAAGAATCTCATGGTAGTCGGTGACGACGACCAGTCGATATACAAGTTCAGAGGCGCTACGATAGAAAATATTCTGAACTTTGACAAAGCCTTCCCCTCAGCAACCGTAATAAAGCTTGAGCAAAATTATCGCTCGACGCAAAATATACTCGACGCCGCAAATGCCGTTATCGCCAACAACAAGGGCAGAAAGGGAAAGAACCTTTGGACAAGCAGCGGAAAGGGCAATAAGATAACGCTTATAAACGCAAACGACCAGGACGACGAGGCGAGAAACGTTGCCGAAATAATCTCAAATAAAATAGCCTCAAAGCAATATTCCTTCAAGGATTTTGCGATCCTCTACCGTGCCAACTCACAGTCGCGAAGCTTTGAAAACACGCTTATAAAGAGCGGTATTCCCTACAGAATAATGGGAGGCGTGCGATTCGGGGACAGAGAAGAGATAAAGGACATGATGGCTTATCTCCAGCTTGCGGCAAACAGAAAAGACAACGAAAGACTCAAGAGGATAATAAACAAGCCCAAGAGAAAAATAGGAGACCGTCCTGTCGAGATACTCACCATGATAGCAGCCGAGACCGGACGTCCAATGCTTGAGATACTCGAAGACGGGGAGCGTTACGGTGCTCTTCTGAAGTTTATGCCTCAGCTCAAGGTCTTCGTTGATATCATGAACGATCTCACCGAAAAGAAGGACGAGCTCCCGCTTAACGAATTTTTCGAATACGCCATAGAGCGCACGGGATACCGTGATGAGCTTGAATCAAGAGGCGAGGAAGGCAGCGAAAAGCTTGACAACCTTAAGGAGCTTGTATCGAATGCGGTCGAGTATATGGCTACTGCAGACGAGCCCTCGCTTGAAGGCTTCCTCGAGGAATCCATACTCGTTTCGGATATCGACAGATACGATGAGAGTGATGACAAGGTAGTTCTTATGACTATACATTCGGCAAAGGGTCTTGAATTCCCGATAGTCTTCCTCCCCGGAATGGAGGAGGGCATATTCCCCTCGGAAAAGACTATATACGCAGATAACGCGGATGAGGAGATAGAGGAGGAGCGCAGACTCGCGTACGTCGCAATAACGAGAGCGAAAAACGAGCTCTATATACTCCATACCGCTATGCGTACCTATTTCGGGCGTACCACCAACAATCAGCTTTCCCGATTTGCCAAGGAGATCCCTTCTGATACTATAGAGATGAAGGGCGTCACAAGATCACGTGCTCCGCAAAAGAGACTCTACTACAGCGAAACTCCCACAAACACAAAATCACCTACCGCAAACACTCTCACTATAAATGCATCGCCCGCAAAGGCAGCCGCTTCTCACTCGGAGATGATCGCGCCCGGAAAGAGAGTAAAGCACAGAGCTTTCGGAGAAGGCACTATACTTTCCGCAAAGAAGATGGGCAACGATATTCTCTACGAGATCATCTTTGATACGGTAGGAACAAAAAAGCTTTTCGGTAATTACGCAAAGCTCACGGAAATATAATTATATAATAAATATATTATACATAAGAAAGGATCTGTTTCTATGGGAAAAATTACTTTTATGGGTGCGGGCAGTACCGTGTTCGCCAAAAACGTCATCGGAGATTCTATGCTTTCGGACGCGCTTTGCGACTTTGAATATGCGCTTTATGACATAGACCCGAAAAGACTTGAAGAATCCTATATAATGATCGATTGCCTCAACAAGAACATCAACGGAGGAAGAGCCAAGGTCACAAAGTATCTCGGTGTTGAAAACAGAAAGGACGCTCTCAGAGGAGCAGACTTTGTTGTCAACGCTATTCAGGTAGGCCTCTATGAGCCTTGCACGGTGACAGACTTTGAGGTGCCGAAGAAATACGCACTCAGACAGACTATCGCCGACACTCTCGGTATAGGCGGTATCTTCCGCGCGCTCAGAACTATTCCGGTTCTCGAGGACTTTGCCGCAGATATGGCACAGGTATGCCCCAAGGCTTACTTCCTTAACTACACCAACCCGATGGCTATGCTTTCGGGATATATGCAGAGATACACGGATATAAGAACGGTCGGTCTTTGCCACAGCGTTCAGGTGTGCGCAAGCAGTCTTCTTAAAGAGCTCGGTATGTACGACGATGTAAAGAAGCCTATAAGAGAAAAGATCGCAGGCATCAACCATATGGCATGGCTCCTGGAGATAGAAGACGCCGACGGAAACGATCTCTATCCCGAAATAAAGCGCAGAGCCTTTGAAATACTCGACAATCCTCCCGAAAACTTCAAGGACCTCGTAAGACTTGAATACATAAGACGCTTCGGATACTACTGCACGGAATCGAGCGAGCATAATGCGGAATATAATATGTTCTTCATCAAGGATAAGTATCCCGAGCTTATCGAAAGATACAGGATTCCTCTCGACGAGTATCCGCGCAGATGTGTAAATCAGATAGCTCGCTGGGAAAACGACAGAAAGCTTTATCTCACAAACGACGTATCCCACAAGCGTTCGCATGAGTACGCATCGAGAATAATGGAATCTATCGTTACAAACGTTCCCTACCAGATAGGCGGTAACGTTCTCAATAACGGACTTATCACAAACCTTGTAAAGGATGCGTGCGTTGAGGTTCCCTGTCTTGTAAACAAGCTCGGCATACAGCCGACGTACGTTGGCGATCTCCCCGTACAGTGCGCGGCTATGAATATGACAAACATAAACGTTCAGCTCCTTACGATAGAGGCAGCCGTAACCAAGAAGAAGGACGCTATCTACCAGGCGGCTATGATGGATCCCCACACAGCCTCCGAGCTTTCGATAGACGATATAGTTGCTCTTTGCGACGACCTTATCGAAGCGCATAAGGGCTGGCTTCCCGAATATCATTAAGCAAAAAAGCGGTGATCGCAGTAAACGGCGGTCACCGCTTTCTATTTAAAAGAGCTTAGAGCCTTTGTATTATCATTGTTTACAAACTTCCTCTTGACACGGGGGAAAAAAAGTGATATAATCATATTTGTAAAACAATAAAAGGAGATATATTATGGAATACAGAAAAATAGGATGTGACGAAAGAACCGCTTCCCTTCTCGGATTCGGATGTATGCGCTTTCCTACTACGCCCGACGGAAAGATAGATGAGGCGGAAGCAGAAAAAATGATGGACTACGCCATCGCCTCGGGAGTTACATATATCGACACAGCGTTCCCCTATCACGGAGGAGAGAGCGAGACCTTTGTCGGAAAGGTGCTCTCAAAGTATCCCAGAAACTCTTATCTTCTCGCCACAAAGCTTCCTATATGGAATATAAAAACGATAGAAGATGCAAGAAATATATTCGAGCTCCAGCTCAAAAAGCTCAACAAGGACTACGTTGACTTTTATCTGCTCCACGCACTCAATAAGGAAAAATGGGAGCTGTGCAAGGAAATAGGCGTACTCGACCTTCTCTGCGAGCTGAAAAAGGCAGGAAAGATACGAAATATAGGATTCTCCTTCCACGACAGCTACAGTGTATTTGAAGAAATAATAAAGTACTTCAAGTGGGATTTCTGCCAGATACAGCTCAATTACATGGATACCTCCGAGCAGGCGGGTATGAGAGGCTACAGACTTGCGGAAAGCCTCGGTGTTCCGCTTGTAATAATGGAGCCGATAAAGGGCGGTGCTCTCGCCAATATTCCCAAGGAAGTATATAAGATAATGGACTCTGTAACACCCGGCCGCTCCGCCGCTTCCTGGGCGCTCCGTTACGTTGCATCACTTCCTAACGTAAAGGTCATACTCAGCGGTATGTCAACGTTCGATCAGGTGCTGGACAACCTCAACACCTTCACAGACTATGAGGATCTTACGGATGAGGAGATCGCGGCAGTTGAAAACGCGGCAGACGCAATAAGGGCTCGCGTAAAGAACGGATGCACCGGCTGTGCTTACTGTATGCCCTGCCCCAACGGTGTCAACATTCCCCGCGTATTCAAAATCTGGAACAACTACGGAATGTACGATAATAAGAAGGCGGCAAAGAAAAATTATTTCTCGCTCGAGCTTGAAAACCGAGCTTCGGCATGTGTGGAATGCGGTGCCTGCGAAAGTCTCTGTCCTCAGCACCTCAGCATAATTTCCGACCTTAAAAAAGCGGATAAGGAGCTGTCTCGCCTTTGAATATGAACGGTATTCCTCTTTTCCACCTGAAGGACGAGCTTAATGACAGGGTGAACCTCGCCGTTATCTTTGATAGCGGAGAACGCTTCTCTTCGGACGCCAAGGGTATATTCGACCTTTTGAATATAGCCAAAACGCCCCATTCACTGCAAAACGCTGTCGCGGCAGACAAGATAGTGGGCAGAGCGGCGGCATTCCTCTACTGCAGATGTAACGTAAAATATCTGTACGCAGAAACCTTGAGTGAGGGAGGCGAAAAAATACTGAAGGATAACGGCATCAGTTATTCCTTCGGCAGTCTTGCTCCCGCAATAATGAATAGAACGGGAACGGGTATATGCCCTATGGACGATGCGGTCAAGGATACCGACGACACGGACACGGCATACACACTCATATTCCAAAGAGCGCAAGAACTGCGTAAAAACCAAGGCTAAGCACAAAAAGAGCAAATTTCCCCTCCGAATTGCAGTTTCGGAGGGGTATTTTTTCGGGCTCAACACCCATTTAACGGCATTTTACACAAAAACATTGCAGTCATTTTGTGTAAAACAGAGAAATATTTCAGCATCGGTTGACATCAAGACTATTTTATGGTATAATAGAGATGGATCAAAGAAAATGTAAAATTACACAGGAGGATACGCCAATGGGATACTGCTATAAAAACTGAAATTTCCAAATCAACTTTTGAAAGGAGTGCTGATAACATGAAAATCAAAAAAATAAAAATCTTTTTATCGATCGTCCTTATAATTGCAATGATATCAAGTAATATCGTAATAAGCGTTTCGGCAACAAGCACATCCGAAAATATGCAGGATTATATTGTTGATGAAGAACCTTTCGAATTTGAGTATCTCCCCGGAGATATGCCTATAGCAAATTTATCAACAGCGGTTCTCGATCCTACTGAAGTTCCGGATGTAATTGGAATTGACACCGCAACAAAGCGACATCATGTTAACCGCCTTTACGAGCAAGAACCTGATGAATATACGATTATTTTCCAAAACAGAGACGGTGGAAAAACGATATATGTTTTCTCTGAGCCCGTCAAATCGGTAAATAACAGCGGTACGCAAGTCGATATGAGCGAAGCGCAAATTGCGCAAGTAGCCATTCAACGCGCTTCTAACTCTTCCCCGCTCGCTATAGGTACAAATAGGCTCACCCCTTCTTTAGCTATAGCAAATACAGAGACCAAAAGAGCTACTACTGAAAATAAGGTTAATAAATATCATTCCGACCTTGAAATTAAAGATTATCAATTACTTGAACCCGAATACGAAATAAAGCAAATATCAACATCACCAAACGCACTCTCTTCGCTGGGTGTAAACAACATAGGAAGTGTGGAGCTCGTAGCCACTGTATCCACATATTCTCCACTTTCCGGTGATTATGCCATTAAGGGAATGTATGATAACAAATACATCTCATATGTCGTAACAACATTTTCAAAAACAACTCCCCTCTATTCTCCTCATTCAAAATGGTTGTTTGAATACGCAGAATATGACGCATTTTATTTAAGGAGCCAAAGCGCACAAAATCTTTATATAAGATGTTATGAAGATGACAGCGTGGAGCTTTCCGAGTGGGATGAAGATGAAGGAACTCACAATGAATTCAAATGGAGAATAACAAGTTCGTCTGATGGAGTATACAATATTATCAGCTATATTAGTGGAACACTATATAATGATTTAAAAATAGGTACAATCTCCTCATATTACGGAAATACAGAAGCCTCTACATGGGAATTGACAAACAATGTAACTTATATTCCACTTCAATCTGTATCAATTGATGTTAAGCGTATTATTGCAGACTATGGAAATGATATTGCGTTCCCCTCAATAACATGCATCCCTGAAAACGCAACCTATGTAGGCTTGGATACTTTTAATTGGTACTCCGAAAACACCAGCATACTTTCCAGTGAAACAGAGTGCTTCGGAACTGTCAACACCGGCGTTGGAAGCATATACTGTAAATACAGATACGGTACTCTCACATCTTCAAGTATACCGGTATACGTAACCGAAGACGAGACGTTAGTATCTGACAGAGTATACCTTATCAGACCTTATACAGCAAATATAACAGCAAGCACAAAACTTCTTACTATGAATATAACCTCGAGCGGAACAAATCTGTCATTGTCGGATTGGGCGCTTTCGTGGAATAACAATTCGCAGGGATTTAAAATCACTTCACTTTCGGAAACCGAAAATAGGTACAGAATATCTGCGGTGCTTGCTAAAAACCAATATACAATACCAACTACAGGCACCATAACAGGTCAGTACAATCCCGAAAACCGTGACGCAAAACCCAATTCACTGACATATTCCTCGAACACTTTATCAACTACAGCATGGAATGCATCAAATTCCACTACCCAGCAGTGGCAAATTAAAAAGGCAGGAAATGTACGCCTCATTATAAATGTAGCCAATCCGAATATAGCTCTTGCACATTCGGGAACAAGTGTTGTCGGTGCAGATAACAATGCTGTGGGTCAAGTGGAATGGTGTATAACACAATTTGGTATAGATGTTCCATTAATCAGACAAACTGCATCAAATTATTGCGGTCCTACATCTGCAATTCAAGTACTATATGGATCGGGTTTCTATGATTACTCAAATGTCAATAATAATTTTGTAACTCAAATTTCCACACTTGCATCAGCTTGTGGTATGTCTCCCGGAGGTAGCGCAGTCGGTGGCGCTACTTTAAGAGATAAATTAAAAAATCTAACCTTGAACTCCTTTCGTTGGTTACCTAAATATAAATCAAACGGAGATTTATATATGACAAGAGACGATATGGATACTTATTATTTTCTTTCGGCAAATAATGGTTATGCACCGATTGTTTCTATTGGAGCGGAAGGTATAAAGAATTTAAGTCCACAGTACAACAACTATCCTTATACAAGTGGACACTATATTGTCATTATGGGTTACGACATTTTAACAGGTAAACTTGTAATCAATGATTGCAATTGGAACATAAACTACTGCGGGCTTCATATATCTGATATGAACACTCTTTACGCTAATTTTAGCGGCATGCTAAGCGATTAAAAAACTTAAAGGAGTATTTATACTATGAAAAAATTATTCTCATACACACTGATTTTTGTATTTATGCTTGTATTATTCGCTCCTTTTGTATCGGCAGCTCCTTCCGAGCTTACCGAAGAAGAAGCTAAAAACTTATTTAATAAAGCCATTGGTTGTATTGATTGGCTTTCTCCTTACTATAGTACTCCCGCTGACTTTGACCATGACGATATTGACGCAATAGAAAAAAGAGCACTGGTTGCGACTATCGATCAATCGCAGTTAATAGAATCAAGCAAAGACTTTTACGGCAAAGAGAATTCGATTAGCGAGTATATGCTGATAAAAGACGAAAGGTATGATACTGTGCAAGAACTTTTGGATATTACAAAAAAGTATTTCAACGACGAGCTTGCGGTAAAGGTGCTTGCAGAGACATCGGATGACGGTAGCTCGGAGAAAATATATTCAATGGTTATCGACGTTGACGGCAAAGCAGCAATAAGCACCATTATCTATGAAAACAGTGTTTACCTTCCCGGTAAGGTTACAGGCTATGATTACAATAACGGAAAGCCGACTCTTCACGTTGAATTGCTTGCACGTCCTGCCGGTGCATATGATCCAATCTCCGAGAAAGACCGCATAAAAATAGACACGACAGTTTCTTTTGAATATACCGAAAGGGGCTGGCGTGTATCAAACGAAGGAACCTTCTTTAAATATTATTACTGTGACGTTCCTTATCCCAATGGCGTCGGTCCTATGGCAGGTGGCACAGTCAACACCGGAGACACAGGTACAATGATCTATATCACTCTCGCAGTGGCTTCTCTTTGCGGTATTGCAATTGTCGCGAAAAGAAGAAAAGCAAACGCATAAACCAATACTATCGCCAAACAAAAGGGGCTGCCTCACTTATTCTGCGAGGCAGCCCAATATTTATATTTTGCTATTACTTAACGTCACAAGAGAAGAGGTGTACCTTTTCCTCACCCCAGGTCTCATTAAACTTGACCGAAAGCGTCTTAAGCTCTTTTTCTATTCTTATATTCACCCTTGAATTATGGCACTTATCCGTCGAATAAACAAGCTCTCCGTCGGCATAGATGTCAAAAGATTTGACAAGAGTTTTTGCGACCTTCATCGGTTCAAAGTCGAGGCCTTCGTTTGCCTTTTGCGCAAATACTCTCATCTTTTTGTTTACCGATACCGATTTTCTCGAGAAGTCGGGGTCAAAGAGGAATCTGATCTCGGAAACTGCTGTCGGCTCATCAAACGAGTACGTAAGGCAATCGCCGACGTTAAGCGATATATAATTTATCTTGCCTTCCGCATCAGGTCTCTCCTCACCGTTAAAGAGGATCGCTCTGTCTTCATCGCTTATATTAAGCTTTGCAGAGAGAGAAAGCTCGGGTATTCTTCTGACAGAGAAAGGAATATAGCATCCTGCGTCACGAAGCTTATCCTGAAGGAGTGTGATCTTTTCGCTGTATACCTGAGGAGGAGTTACCTGCTCGTTTATACAGATGGAAGCCGCCGTTCCCATTGCCTGACCTATAAGAGCGCACGTAGCCATAACTCTTGTCGAGGACATAGCGGCATGAGTTGCGGATATGTTACGGCCGGCAAAGAAAAGGTTGCTTATATTCTTTGAGTAAAGAGATCTGTAGGGTATTCCGTAGGGTGACGGAACCGGGTGAAGGAGGGATGAGGGCTGACCCCTTTTCGCATTAAAGCCTGCGGGATTGTGGTCGTCCATGGTCCATCCGCCGTAAGCGATGATATCATCGAATCTTCCTTCAGATTCAACGTCGTTCTGCGTAAGGATATGAGCGCCAACGTATCTTCTGCTCTCTCTCTTTCCGGGGAGGAAGCCGAGCCACTCAAGCTCCCAATTGTCCGCATTGTGGTCGCCTCTGTTCTTTACATGATCCCATATTCCGAGCGCTATCTTGAGAAGCTCGTCGCGAAGCATTTCCGTATCGTGTATGCTGTCGTGCTCTCCTCCGAGCTCAAGCCACCAGAAGTTTGTTCCGCTCGTTTCGAGTGTGTGAGGACGGGTACACTTGTGCGCCTTCTCAGCCTGCTTTGCCCCCGCTTCGCTTCCGTAAAAAGCGGTGTCA